>CALZKW010000008.1 GCA_945788095.1 uncultured Prevotellaceae bacterium
TTAATATTATATATAGGGGGAATCTTAGAAGGACGAGGCGATGAATCGCCTCGCACAGTGGCTCCTACCGATGGATGGGCGGAGGATACAGGAAGGGATAGCGAGGAGCTACCGAAGGAAGACCGAAGGTAAAGCGGGGAGCTACCGATGGAAAACCGAAGGAAGACCGAAGGAAGACCGAAGGAAAACCGAAGGAAAACCGAAGGAAGACCGAAGGATGATGAGAGGATGAGGGAAGGATGATGGGAGGATGAAGGTATGGCTTGAGGGTATGAAAAAGCCCCCGTAAGCATGGGTGACTTACGAGGGGCTGGGGATTTTACACACTGAAATGATTAGTGCAGGATTGCTGCGAGATATGCGAATGCCGAAATGATGGCGATGATACATGAAGTGATCATAGTGGTGACGTATTTAAGTGGTTGATATTTGTTTGAGATGATCCACGAGGTCGTCGATGGTGATACCAAGGGCCTGCATGGTGTGGTGCAGTTCGGGAATCTGCTGGGTGTAGAACTCCTCACGCCGTTCGCTCTCGATGGCTTGCTTGGCGCCTGGGGAGACGAAGTTGCCGAGTCCGCGTCGCGACTGTATGACCTGATGGTTTTGCAGCCACTCGAAGGTGCGCGCCACGGTGTTGACATTGACCTCCATCTCAGCGGCGTACTCTCTGACGGATGAGAGTTTGTCGCCTTCTCCAAGTTGCCCTGTGAGGATGAGGTTGCAGATGTGGTCTGCAATCTGCAAGTAGATGGGTTTCTGGTCCTTGAAGTCCATTAGATGTTGCGATTAGAGGTGATTTGTGCACGGGTGTAGAAGCGGTATGCTGCCCACCAGATGAGGATATTGAATGCGATGCCCAGGGCGTAGCCGGTGAAGATCCATGGGAAGCTGGAGAGGAAGTTGAAGATGGTAGGCGTGCCTCTGGTCTTGAATGCCTCGGCGATGGAGTCTGCAAAGAATGCTATGACGACGATGCAAACAACAGACGCAGCCATGCTGAGTACCCACTTGAAGAGGATGGTGAGGATGACGTTGTACTTATACTTGATGGCATTGCCCAGCACATAGATGCCTATGTCGGCGATATACCAGATGAGCCATACGGCAATCAAGTGGCCCATGTTGGGGAATTTGGACGAGCCGATGAACTCCCAGAGCTCGGGAAAATCGGAGAATATGCCTACGACGATGCTGTGGCTATTGCCAAATCCCTTGAGGACGCCTGCAAAGAGATACTGTGCGACATCGACGACAGTCATACTCAGGAATGCTACGATGAAGGTACCTATGACGGTGAGCAGGGTGTGCCAGAGATACTTCTCGAGGTTGGAGGCCGGAAGTGTGAGTTCGGCGATACGGCTCTGTCGGGTGAGCAGATTGTGGAAGGTGTAGCCTCCGATGAGCATCCATGCATATATGAAGATGTAGAGCATGGCCATGAAGAGGATCTCATGTCGGCAGACGTTCACCTGGTCTGTGAAGATCCAAACGGCGAAGGTGTACAACACAGAGAAGACAAATGGCAGAGCCATGAGGAAGAAGATGGAACTGACGGCCTTGATGTAGAAGGAGCGGTTGACGGTGAGGTCCCATCTGGCTACGTTGCGGAAACGCTTGATATCGAATGAAGTCATAATGGTCTGTACGGTTAGGTTGCTTACTGGTTGTCTACTACCTTGATGAAGAGTTTCTCGAGATCGATGGGTTCGTCATCCTCCACGAGGGGTGCATTGTGGAGCACCTTGTTGGTCTCGATGATGACCACGTGGTCGAGCAGTTTCTCCACGTCGTGCACCTGATGGGTGGATACGATGATGGTCTTGTCGTCGGTCATGCCGGTGATGACGGCCTTGCGAAACTGGCTCTTGCTAAGGATGTCCAATCCGTTGGTAGGCTCATCCATGAGAAGGAAGCGCGTGTTGGTGGCCAAGGCTACACACATGTAGACCTTCTTCTTCTGCCCCATGCTGAGGCTACCGAGGTTGACATGCTTGTCCATGTCGAAGTTGGCCAGACACCTCTCAAGCAGGTCTTCGCTGAAGCGGGGATAGAAGGGGCGGATGACCTTGACATAATCCATGAGGGGAATGACGGGGAGGTCGTATTCCTCTGGCACGATGAACATATCGGAGAGCGTCAGAGGGTCGCGCTTGGCTGTGTCGATCCCGTCTACCTCCACCCTACCCTGCTGTGGGCGAAGCAAGCCCATCATGAGATAGAGCAGCGTGCTCTTACCGGTGCCGTTCTTACCGAGGAGGCCATAGATGCCTCCAGCCTTGAACTCGAGAGAGAAATCATCGAGTACGTTACTACGTTTGTTATACCCGAAGGTAAGGTTTTTGATTGCTATCATAGTGTAATAGTTAATTAGTACACTGCAAAAGTAGGCAGTCTTAGTGTACTATGCAAATAGTACACCAAAAATTAACATAGAATTAACACTACGGTATAGGATATTTACAAATCTACCGGAAATCTGAGGAAAACGCGCTATTTTGGGACCGGAAACGAAAAGGAAGGAAAAATATCACTACCTTTGTATATTATGGAGATACGACCAATAGCACACATAGAGACAGACTTCGGGAGTAAGTTTGGCATACCCCGCCAGAGTGGTGTGGCAGACAAGCTGGAGGGACGCATCGTGTTTCTGCCCGAATACCGCAATGCGGAGGCCCTGAGAGGACTTGATGGTTTCGACTACCTGTGGCTGTTGTGGGACTTCAGTGAGGCCCACCCCAAGGGACAGACAGAGGATGGGAAACCGAGCTGGAGCCCTACGGTGCGCCCCCCTCGCCTGGGTGGCAATACCCGTATGGGAGTCTTTGCCACGCGGAGTCCCTTTCGCCCCAACAACATCGGGCTGTCGTCGGTGAAGATACAGCGCATCGAACTGTCTACCAGTCGGGGGCCAGTGATATACGTCACGGGAGCAGACCTGATGAATGGCACGCCCATCTATGACATCAAGCCCTATCTGCCCTACACGGATGCCCACCCTGAGGCGCGAGGCGGATTCACGGACAAGCTCGAGAAGGAGATACCGCTGCTCGAGGTGAGCATCCCCGGGGAGGTGGCAGCATGCTACTCCCCCACCCAACTCGAAGCCCTGCGCCAGATACTGGCTGCTGATCCACGTCCGCACTACCAGCAAGATCCCATGCGCGAATACGGCATGGAGTTTGGCGGCAGAGACATCAAATTCAGGGTAGACGGCAAGAGACTGGAGGTATTGAATGATTAGTCTGTTTATATATTATTTATAATGTGTAATATGCCTGTAATGCATCAATGAGCAGGAAATAGGCGATAGATAAGAAAAAAGTAGCTGAAAAATTTGGCAATAGAGGAAAAAGTTGTACCTTTGCACTCGCAAACGAAAAACGATGCACAATGTTGCTGCTTTAGCTCAGTGGTAGAGCGCATCCTTGGTAAGGATGAGGTCCCGAGTTCAACTCTCGGAAGCAGCTCAACGAAGAAAGGACTTTCCGATATGGAGAGTCCTTTTTTTATGTGTATAATGACCAGACTCCTTGAGTAAGCGGACGAGGCGATATATCGCCTCGCACAATGGTTTCCCCTCCCAGTCTCCCCAAGGGGAGGAGAACAGAGGGGATAACACTACACTCCCATCTGCCCCCTGGCGGGTGGCAACGAGCTAACGTAGCATGCACAAATCCGTCCGTCCGTCCAAAACTCTATATATAGGAGTTTTGGACGGACGGACGGATTTGTGGTACATACCGCCCCTCAAAATGGGGCGAACTGTGAATTTCTTACTTGCTGAGGAAGCGGGCCTTGTTCGTCAACTGGCGAACTATTGCGGGCTAACTGAGGAGGGATGCAGGTATCAGTGAGCATGCACATGCTCAGAGGCTGCGCGTCCGTCCTGTTCCTGTCCATCCATTCACGTCCCCTATAAGGGGGGGGGGCGTGAATGGATGCCCGAAACACCCTTAGAATTGCTCCAGATAGGCAATGCGCTTCTCGATGTCGGGATGGGTGGAGAAGAGCGAGCTCATCATGCTTGTGAATCCGCTGGCCAACTTAGGCTTGCAGATGAAGAGCTGCGATACATCCTCGCGCTCCACGTTGCCCAAACCGGGATGACCAGAAATCTTACGCAACGCACTGGCAAGCGCTAAAGGATTGCCACAGAGTTCGGCTCCACCCGCATCAGCCATGTATTCGCGCTTGCGACTGATGGCAAAGCGTGTCAGCATGGTGAAGAAATAGCCCAGAGCAGCCAATACAACTACGACCAGCATGCCAATGATGGCACCGCCCTTATTGTCCTTGCTGTCACGGCTGCGACCACCAAAGAAGAAGGTGTTGCTGAGCATACGCACCGCCATATTAAGCACAAAACTCATGATGCCCACGAAGACAATGCTGATGATGAGCAGACGGGTGTCACGATTGCGTATGTGAGTAAGCTCGTGACCAATCACACCAGCCAGTTCCTCATCGTTGAGGCAGTTGCAGATACCAGTGGTAACCGTCACGGTGTATGATTTCTCGTCAATACCGCTGGCAAAGGCGTTGAGCATGGGATCGTCGATGACATTGATCTTGGGCATGTTCATGCCACACGACATACACAGATTCTCCACGATATTATAGACGCGGGGGTTCTCTCTGCGCTCCAGAGTGCGGGCACCTGTGGCGCTGCGAATAATGGCCGTGTTGGAGAAATAGGCTATGCAGAACCATATACCCACACCTCCGAATACCCAAGGGAGGGCTGAGAGAAACATATCGTTGGCCATTGCGGGGTCGTAGACATTATTGCCGTAGTAATCGGTGTTGGATACATACGACATAATGGCTGCAAAGGCATATACCAGGACCAGGATAAGGCCTGGGAAACAAATGAGCAGCAACATGCTCTTAATGTTGTTGCTGCTCTGTTGTGTCTGTATTCCTACGTACTTCATAGCGAAGTGGTGTATGGGTTAGAACTTGATTTCGGGGGCCTTGTCATAGGTGGCACGCTCAGCCTGAGGCACCTCGAACATAATCTCGCGACGGAAGCCAAACATACCTGCAAAGAGATTGCCTGGGAAGGTCTCCACCTGATTGTTGTACTCCTTGGTGGCGCTGTTGAAGAAGCGTCGTGTAGAGGCCAATTTATTCTCGATGTCAGCAATCTCGTCCTGAAGCTGTAGGAAGTTCTGACTGGCCTTGAGGTCAGGATAGCGCTCCACGCTCACCTTGAGACCGTTGAGAGCAGCGGAGAGCTGATTCTCAGCCTGTATCTTGTCGTTGATGGTGGTGGCAGACATGGCTGCAGTGCGAGCCAGGGTGACGCTCTCAAGGAGTTCCTTCTCATGGGTGGCATATCCCTTGACGGTAGCCACGAGCTGAGGCACGAGGTCGTGACGCTGCTTGAGCTGCACGTCGATATTGGCAAAGGCGTTCTCGCGGTTATTGCGGAGCTTAACCAGCGAATTGTAGCAACTGATGACGTAGATCACCAGCACGGCTACTATAACGAGGATAATAATGGTTGTCGTTGACATAATTCATTTACATTTAGAGGATTTACTATTTATTTCTTGGCTATCTGGCTCTCGATGGGATCATCGTAGAGAGCCTGCAGTTTCTTGAGCTTCTTGTGCATATCCTTCTGCACCTTGGCATAGGCAGGATTGCCATAGAGGTTGTGCATCTCTGTGGGGTCGGCCTTGAGGTCGTAGAGTTCCCACGTGTCGATATCGTTGTAGAAGTGGATGAGCTTGTAGCGCTCTGTGCGCACACCATAGTGACGCTTGGCCATGTGCTCGGCGGGGTACTCGTAGAAGTGATAATAGATGGCATCACGCCACTTGCCGATGGTCTTCTCCTGCTTGAGCAGAGGCAGCAGGCTCTGACCCTGGATGTCGGAGGGCACCTTGGCGCCAGCCAGTTCGAGGAAGGTGGGAGCATAATCAATGTTCTGCACCATCTCGCTGATTTCACCTCTGCGCTTCAAGCCCTGAGGCAGACGCATCACGAGGGGGGTGTTGAGGCTCTCCTCATACATGAATCGCTTGTCAAACCATCCGTGCTCGCCCATATAGAAGCCCTGGTCGCTGGTATAGACGATGAGGGTATTGTCGAGCATGCCCTTCTCCTCAAGGTACTGGAGCAAGCGACCAATGTTCTCGTCGAGGCTCTTGGTCACCTTGGCATAGTCACGCATGTAGCGCTGGAACTTCCAATCCGTCACAGCGTCATCCTTAGGCGAGTCGGCGGTATAGCCACGCATCTGGGGGAATCGGCGATAGAAGTCGCAAGAGAGGCTGTCGTGGAAGGTCCAATACTTCTGCAGGTCCTCCTTGTCGAGACGGTTGACATAGGCCAGATAGGTAGCCGAGAGACGACTGCTATCACCGGGGAGGTAGGCCTTGTTGTCGTAGATGAGGTCCATGTCGTGCTGCGAAGCCACGTTCATCTGCTGCTGCTGAGCAGCCACACGTCCCTCGTAGGTGTCATAGAAGTTGGCTGGCTTCTCGAAGGTTTGGTTCTCAAAGGCACGCAGGTCCTTGAGATCGGGCAACCAATCACGATGGCAAGCCTTGTGGTGAACGAAGAGAATGAATGGCTTCTGCTCATCGCGATGCTCCATCCATTGGATGGCCTTGTCGGTGATGACATCGGTGCAGTATCCCTTGGCACGCTGGGTGGTGCCATCCATCTGCAAGAAGTCGGGGTTGTAGTATTCTCCCTGACCATGGAGCACCTCGTAGTAGTCAAAACCGGTGGGTTTGCTCACCAGGTGCCACTTGCCCACGATGGCTGTCTGATAGCCCGCAGCCTGCATCAGCTTGGGCATGGTCTGCTGCGAACCATCGAAGATGCCGTGCTCATTGTTGGTAAAGCCATTCTTGTGGCTATGCTTACCGGTGAGCATACATGCACGACTGGGGCCGCTGAGCGAGTTGGCCACGAAACTGTTGCGGAAGAGCACACCCTCCTGTGCAATACGATCGAGGTTGGGTGTCTGCACAGGACTGTTGCCATAGCACGACATCATCTGTGCCGTGTGGTCGTCGGTCATGATGTAGACGATGTTGGGGCGTGAACTCTGAGCCATGACAGACTGGCTTGCCACCAATGCAAGAGAGAAGAGGGATAGATTTTTCATATATAAGTGATGATAGTGTATACTGTTTGTTTTGTTGACCGCGTGGGTGTCAGTCTATTCCTTTGACACTCTATTGTGCGGATTTCTTACGCTGACGGCGCGATTCTTTGAGACTTTGCAGGTCGAAGAGGTAGGTGGCCTTGCAGACAATGGCACCATGGGCACTACGCCCAAACTTGTCCGTCTTGCCATTATTGAAGATGTCACTCAGACCAAAATAGTAGCGACCCTCGAGGCAGAAATGGCCCACGCGGGGCGACACCACCTCCACACCGGCACCACCCGTGATGCCATAGTCAAATCGGTTTTCTATCTTGAGGTCGTACTGCTCTATGAGCCCATTGGGACGGCGGTAGCGCAACTCGTCTGTGCTATAGGAGTATGAGGCCCAGTCGCCTCCGCGCTTCTCCTTCTCGCTGATGGCAAATCCCACCTGCGGCCCCAGCACGATGAAGCCCGACACGCCCTTGTACTCCTTGCCAAAGCGGAGATGAGCCAGGAGGGGCAGTTGGAAGTAGTTGATGGTGCGCTGGTAGGTATCATTCATGTCCTGTCCGGTCTGCTGCTTAAAGTCGGCCAGGTATTCGGGGGTGAAACTCTCCTTCCATCCCATCTGGCTGTAGTTGAGTTCGACCTGCACGGCACATATCATGCCAAAGTATCGCTCACAGGTGTATCGGCCCGTCAGTCCCATGGTGGCGCCCATCTTCATGGCCTGTCCGATGGTGGGATTAAACGACATCTTGTCCATCACCAAGCCTCCGTTGACACCCAAGGCGAAGCTATTACGCAACTCTCCCACCTGTGCCCTGGTAGTCAGGGACACAAGCAGGAGAATTGCCGCTAAGAATATCTTATGTACGTGATTCACGTGTCTGTTATTTCAGTTCTACCTGATTATTGGGTTTGAAGTGGACGAGACGGGTGTTGTGGTTGACAAATCCCTGCTTCTCATTGTCGCGCTCAAAGGTGAAGCTATGCTGCAGAGCGTTGTGCTTCTGCTTCTTCTGATTATACTCGAAGCTGTCGCCCCACTTGGCCATGCCGTTGAGCACATAGTAGCCGATGTCGAAACCGAGGTAGCCGAAGCAAGGCACAGAGTTGGCCAGCAGCTTGTTGAACTTCTTCTTGTATCTGGCATCTACACGCTGCACATTGTCAGCCTGCTTGTCATAATAGAAGGTGGTGTAGACGTGGGCGTCATACTGGTGCATCAGCTGCTTGCTCTCGCCCGTGAAGGTAAGCCAGTCGGGATAGCCCAGCACAGAGATGCGCATCTCGGGATTCTCAGTCAGACTCTTGCTCATGAGTGTGGCAAGGCGCTTGAGGTTGGTCTCACGAATGCTGTTGATGACCACGACGTTGCGTTTGGTGGTGCTGAAGGCAGCTGCTATGGTGGCAGCGGGATCGGTCATACTGACATTGTGGAGGCTGTTGCTTGTGCCCTGCACGCTGCGCATCATGGCCGATGTGAAGAGGCGGCCACGCTCATCGCTGTTCTGACAGTTGACAAACACATAGTTGGCGTCGCCCATCTCAGCAACCACCATCTTGGCAGCACGTCTCTGTACGGCCTCCTGGTCATCAGTGGCGATGTAGGCCAGAGGGTTGTCCTTGCCCACCATGTCGGTGGTGGCAAAGGGCAGCACGAGGCGAATCTTGTTCTTGAGACAGAAATCACTCAATGGCTGAGCCTGGGGAAGGTCGAGCGGACCGAAGATGACGTCCATCTTGGCAAGTTCGGGCTTACTCACAATGGCCTTGATGTCATCGGCTGTGGTGCCGCTGTGGTAGGCAAAGACCTCCACATTGGTACCCTGACCTTTGATGCTATCCACAGCCACGAGCATACCGCTATAGAACTCAAGCATACGCTTGGCTCTGGCATCGCCATCCTTAAAGGGCAGGATAACGGCAGCCTTGATTTCGCTCATGGGGTGAGGCATGGAGATATACTTACGGCGCTTGGCTTCAGCCTGCTCGCGAGCGGCCTTCTCCTGTGCAGCCTTCATCTGTGCCCTCTCTGTGGCAGAATAGGGAATGACGAGCATAGTGCCCTTCTTGAGTTTGGCGCCATCCTTGATGTCAGGGTTGGCAGCCAGCAGTTCGTCTACCTTGAGGCCATACTTGAGAGCTATCTGATAGAGGTTATCCTTCCTCTGCACCTTATACATGGCCTTGTGGCCCATGCCGGGGAGCGCACCAGTCTGTGGCAACTGCAGTTTGTCGCCGGGGTGAAGATTGTCGCCCACGCCGGGATTGAGAGCCAGAATATCCTTGGCCGACACGCCGTAGGCACGGGCAATAGAGTAGACCGTCTCACCAGCTGTCACCACATGCTGACCCTTGGTCTGAGCAGCAGCGCCTACGGGAGCCAGGGCCATGGCAGCCACGAGCGCGAGTGTGTAGTATGCTTTTTTCATTACTTAAATTATAGTCTTTTACTGAGTTCTTCACATTTGAAGTTGCAAAGGTAAGTAAAAGCACGTGAAAAACAAAAAATACTCTCGTCCTTTTATAATTATATAATGAATAATTGCTATTTTTGCACGGAAATCAGTAATAACGATGACAAAACATCTCTTTGCAATACTCTCTCTGTCGGCCATTCCTGCGCTTGCAGCTATGGCACAGTCGGCCGACCCTAATGTCTCCCCCACAGCCACTTACACCACATCAGACGGTGAGGAGACCGACGATGCCACCTCCGGGCAGAGCGCCCCGCTGACAGGTCTTTTCATGGCCAATCCCTCTGACATTGGCGACTACGAAGTGCGTTATGAGTGGAAGGTATATGAGTCCGGTAAGGAGGACGCCCCACTGGTGCACCGCTTCGAGGAGAACCTGGAGTATACGTTCACGCAGAGCGGTTCGTTCCGTGTGCAGCTCTACGCCACCTTTGTGCTCGATGGCGACACCATACAGTATCCTGAGGAGGGCGAAGAGAACCCCTTTGTGGTGAGTATCAGCGAGAGCAAACTGGAATTTCCCAATGCCTTCTCACCCAATGGGGATGGCTACAACGACATACTCAAGGCCAAGGATGGCTACCAGAGCATCGTCAAGTTTGAGGCATCTGTATTCAACCGTTGGGGCCATAAGCTCTACTCTTGGTCTAACCCCGCTGAGGGATGGGACGGCAAGGCTGGCGGCAAGACCGTCAGCGACGGCGTCTACTTCCTCGTGGTCAACGCCATGGGAGCCGACGGACACAAGTTTAAGTTCCGTAAGACCATCAACGTACTGACCAGGCTCAGAGAACAAGATCAGGTGGTTGACAACTGACAATGAACAACGAACAATTAATAATTAACAATTGAGGTTTTAGGGCCTGTTTTTAACAACAGAAAGAACGGAATAATTATTTCTGTTTGTTCCGTTGTTAAACCTACAGCCTCAACAACTGACAACGAACAATGCTTGGGAACGGTGATGCGTTGCCATTAGACCTCTGCCCCCGACCTCAGACCTTAGACCTTCGACCTCTGACTACAGACCCCAAATGACAGAAGACAATAAAATCACCATACTCGGAGCCCGCGTGCACAATCTCAAGAATGTGGATGTGGAGATACCCCGAGGCAGCCTGACCGTTATCACCGGACTTAGTGGTAGCGGCAAATCATCACTGGCCTTCGACACTCTGTTTGCCGAAGGCCAGCGTCGCTATATCGAGACATTCTCTGCCTATGCACGCAACTTCCTGGGCAATATGGAGCGCCCCGATGTGGACAAGATCACGGGCCTGAGCCCCGTGATCAGCATCGAACAGAAGACCACCAACAAGAATCCACGCTCCACAGTGGGCACCACCACTGAGGTATACGACTTCTTGCGTCTGCTCTTTGCACGCGCAGGCGAAGCCTTCTCGTATGAGACGGGCGAGAAGATGGTGAAGTATACCGAGGAGCAAATCATCGACCTCATACTCAAGGACTACGATGGCCAGAAGGTCTATCTTCTGGCCCCCATGGTGAAAAACCGTAAGGGACACTACAAGGAACTCTTTGAGTCCATCCGCCGCAAAGGTTATCTCTACGCCCGTGTAGACGGCCAGCTCGTGGAGATAGTGCCCGAGATGAAGCTCGACCGATACAAGAACCACTCCATCGAGGTAGTAGTAGACCGCCTCCAGGTCAAGAGCGACGACCGACAGCGACTCACCCAGAGTGTGGCCAACGCCATGAAGCAGGGCGAGGGCCTCATCATGATATACAACCTCCACCGTGAGGAGATACGCCACTACAGCCGCCGACTGATGTGCCCCACCACGGGCATCTCATACCGAGAGCCCGCACCCCACGACTTCTCCTTCAACTCACCCCAGGGAGCCTGCCCCCGATGCAAGGGCCTGGGCTATGTCAACATCATCGACATCGACAAGGTGATACCCAATCGCGACCAGTCCATCTACGAGGGTGGCATCGCCCCATTGGGCAAGTACAAGAATTCGATGATTTTCTGGCAGATAGAAGCCATACTCTCTGGCTACGGCATGACGCTCAAGGACCCCATATCCACCCTGCCCGAGGAGGCGCTCGAAGAGATACTCTACGGATGCGTGGAGCAGGTGCGCATACCCGCCGAGAAGGCACACACATCGAGCGACTACTACATCGCATACGACGGCCTCGCGAAGTACATACAGCAGATACAGGAGGGCGAGATGGAGGGCAAGGCCAAGAAGTGGGCAGAGCAGTTTCACACCGAGGCCACATGCCCCGTATGCCAGGGCCAGCGCCTCAACCGCGAAGCGCTCCACTTCCGCATAGCAGACAAGAACATAGCCCAGCTGGCCGAGATGGACATCAACGAGCTGTATCAGTGGATGATGGACGTCGACCAGCACCTCAACGACCACCAGCGCAAGATAGCGCCCGAGATACTCAAGGAGATACGCACCCGCCTGAAGTTCCTGCTCGACGTGGGCCTCGACTACCTGTCGCTCAACCGACAGAGTGTGTCGCTCTCGGGCGGCGAGAGCCAGCGCATACGACTGGCCACCCAGATAGGCAGCCAGCTGGTCAACGTACTCTACATACTCGACGAGCCGAGCATCGGACTCCACCAGCGCGACAACCGACGCCTCATCCATTCACTCAAGGACTTGCGCGACACGGGCAACACAGTCATCGTGGTGGAGCACGACGAGGAGATGATGGAGAATGCAGACTACATCGTCGACATGGGCCCACGCGCCGGCCGATACGGTGGCAACGTGGTCTACCAGGGCACCTTTGCCGACATGCTCAAGGAGGACACACTGACAAGCCGCTACCTCAACGGACGCGAGGAGATAGCCACACCCAAGCAGCGACGCAAGGGCAACGGCGACAAACTGGTGCTCCACGGTGCCACGGGCAACAACCTGAAGGGCGTGCACGTCTCCTTCCCGCTCGGCACATTCATCTGCGTCACCGGCGTGAGCGGCAGCGGCAAGTCGACACTTATCAACGACACCCTCCACCCCATCCTTTCACAGCACTTCTACCGCTCCCTGCGCCAGCCCCTACCCTATGAGAGCATCAGCGGACTGGAGCACATCGACAAGGTGGTCGACGTCGACCAGAGCCCCCTCGGGCGCACACCGCGCAGCAATCCGGCCACCTATACGGGGGTATTCAACGACATACGCAACCTCTTCGTAGAGCTCCCCGAGGCCAAGATACGCGGCTACAAACCGGGGCGCTTCTCCTTCAACGTCAAGGGCGGCCGATGCGAGGTGTGCTCGGGCAATGGATACAAGACCATAGAGATGAACTTCCTGCCCGACGTACTTGTGCCATGCGAGGAGTGCCGTGGCAAGCGCTACAACCGCGAGACTCTCGAGGTGCGCTTCAAGGGCAAGAGCATCAGCGATGTATTGGACATGACCATCAATCAGGCGGTGGAGTTCTTTGAGAACCAACCCACTATCATCAACAAGATCAAGGTGCTGCAGGATGTGGGTCTGGGCTACATCAAACTCGGACAACCATCCACCACCCTCTCCGGCGGTGAGAGCCAACGCGTCAAGCTGGCCACCGAACTGGCCAAGAAGGACACGGGGCGCACGCTCTATATCCTCGACGAACCCACCACAGGACTCCACTTCGAGGACATACGCATACTACTCTCAGTGCTCAACCGACTGGTGGAGAAGGGCAACACGGTGGTGGTCATCGAGCACAACCTGGACGTCATCAAGTCGGCCGACTGGCTCATCGACATGGGTCCCGATGGCGGACGCGGTGGCGGCGAACTCCTCTTTGAGGGCACACCAGAGCAACTCATCAGAAAGCACGTGGGGTTCACCGCCGAATACCTGCGCGAAGTGATGAAGAAATAGACCAATAGTCTCGGTCACCACCCCATAGGGTAGCTCCTAATGGTTGGCCGACAATCACTACATAGATCATAGCAGACATCCCCCTCCCGCAGTAAGTACGCGAGAGGGGGATGTTTCCGTTTTTAGCATTCTATCTTTAGGGGTACCCCGATAGTGGTATCTGGGGGGCCACCCGATGCGTGGTCACTCGCCCGCCTTGGGAATCTTGACCAAAGCTGTGACAACGAAGGTGACGAGGGTGCAGAGGCACACCCAGACGAAGAAGGTCTGGAAGCCCCAGGTGTCGGCCAGATAGCCAGCAAACATGCCGGGTATCATCATGCCAAGGGCCTGGAGAGCCGTGCAGAGACTGAAGACGCTGGTACTCTTCTCTCCCTTGCTGAAGTAGACCAGGAAGAGCGAATAGGCTGTGAAGCCGAAGCCATAGCCCAACTGTTCGAGAGCCACACCGGCATTGATGACAAAGGGATTGGTGGGCTGGGCATAGGCAAAATAGACATACACAAGGTCGGGCAGCGAGATGCCGAGCACCATGGGCCAGAGCCAACGCTTCAGACCGTGGCGGCTCACCAGCCAGCCGCCGAGGATGCCGCCTGCCAGGAGGCCGATGACACCGAGGGTGCCGTAGATGAAACCTACGCTCGTAGTAGTCAGAGCCAGTCCGCCCTCCTCGGCAGAGCGGAGCATGAAGGGCTGGGCCATCTTGGCCAACTGAGCCTCAGGGAAGCGGAAGAGCAGCATGAAGAGCATGGCGCCCACGATGCCCGGCTTGGAGAAGAATGCACGCAGCGTTTCGCCAAAGGCGTTCAGGATGCCGCCAAGACCTGTTGCGGCAGCGTCGCAAGCCGTCTCGGCAGTCTGCACCTGCTGGCGCTCCACCTTGGGCAGCACCACGCCGTGGTAGGCACCGAGCGCTATCATCAGACCACCCATGATGAGCATCGTGATGCTCCAGGCCAAGGGCACTGTGCCGCGCTGCTCAAGCCAACCTGCCAGCATGACGAGCACACCCTGGCAGAAGATGGAGCCGATGCGGTAGGTCGTGCTGCGGATGCCCGAATAGAGGGCTTGTTCGCGCTCGTCGAGACCGAGGATGTAGAATCCGTCGGCTGCAATGTCGTGGGTGGCACTGCTGAAGGCCATCAGCCAGAAGAAGGCCAGCGAACCGCGCAGCCACCACTCGGTGTGGAGCGTCAGGGCCACACAGGCCAGCGCACCGCCCACCAAGGCCTGCATCACGAGTATCCACCAGCGCTTGGTGCGGAGACTGTCCACGATGGGGCTCCACAGCGGCTTGATGACCCATGGCAGATAGAGCCACGAGGTGTAGAGGGCCAGTTCGGTGTTCGACAGCCCCATGTTGGTATACATAATGCCCGAGAGCACCATCACGGCCATATACGGCAGCGCCTCGGCAAAATAGAGCGTGGGAACCCACGCCGAAGGAATGTTCTTGTTCATTGTCTGTATTATTAGCATTTAGGATATGGTCACGCCATCCCCTCTCTCACCACCCTCTTCAGCCTGCTGCGCCACAGGTAGAGCCAGGCCAGCGGAGCCGTGAGGGCATCGAGCACGAAGAAGGCACGGAAGCCCAGCATCTCGACCAGCCACCCGCTGCCCATGGCGGGCAGACACATGGAGACCGCAACGACGGGCACGTAGAGATAGTTGATCGTGTTGCGGTAGCGCTCACCCGAGAGGTAGTGCACAAAGGCCATGCAGAGATTGAGGCCGAAGCCAAAGCAGAACTGCGCCTGGAAGGTGGCGAGGCAGAGCACATGGAGCGATCGGGGGGGATCAAAGGCCATCATGGCATAGATGAATGGCGAGAGCCCCAGCGGGAAAGCCATCCACCAGAACATCCTTTTGGCCCCCACCCAGCTGAGCAACCTGCGGCCAAAGGCAATGCCGAGGCTGAAGGCGATGACGCCCACCGTGCCCTGGGCCAGACCGACCTCCTGGATGCTGCACGAGAGACCGCCCAGCTCGGAGGGATACATAAGGAACATGACGCGCGTGTAGAACATCAGTCCCTGGGGCAGGAGCATGAGCAACAGGCCGAAGATAACGGAAAAGAAGCGGGGCTTCTTGCGGATGCGGCTGATGACAGTCATCTCGGCCCTCACAGCCTGCATCATAGTGCCGCGATGGTAGTCGTCGCCCACGGGCGGACGGCGCAGCACGGCCATGTGGTAGAGCGCCATGAGGAGTATCACGCCAGCCAGCCCATAGAGCCCCATCTGCCACGCGCGGGGTATACTGCGGTAGACCACCTGCAGATAACTCACCACCACGATGAGCATGCCATAGGTCACCACGGCCATCGACTGCGAGGCCACGGTCTTGAGGGAGTTATAGTAGCGCTGATAGCGGGGGAAGAGCATGCGCTCGTAGTACATGCGCGCCACCAGTTCGTGCCACGCACACAGGAGCGAGAGCGCCATCAGGGGCCAGAAGAGGCTCTGGCAATGTCCTCTGTGCTGGGGGAAATAGAGCGCCACATAGATGAGGGTGGCAAACATGAGCCACTCCACCCACAGGATGACCGTGCGATAGTAGCCCACCCTGCGCACGCGGGCACGGACAAACGACTTCAGCACCCAGGGCAGCGAGAGCAGTCCGCAGTAGAGCGTGGCCATATCAGCGGGCACCTTCATCTGCAGAAACATGATGAAAGCCACATAGGTAATCATCACTGAGGGAATGGCCTCAGTGGCAAACAATGTGGGTATCCAGGAGGCAGGACGCATGGCTTTTTCTTTACGAAGTTATAGACAAGTTATAAGGAAGAATATGGAAAGTTCCTTAAAAGTTATAAGGAAGTCATACGAACATTGCCAATTCTAATGGCCACCGTGATGGTCTGCTGAGGCAAGAGTGACTCATAGGAGGCTCATAGGAGCCTCAATGGGGTTCCGGGGGGAGTCTGTAATAAGGACAAAAGGGGAATAAAAGGGACACCCGGCGGCATCCGACTCTGAGTATCTACCTTTCGACTCCCCTTCATATTCTATCCTATGGATTCCCCAAGGCTGACTTAGTAAGAGCGCGCGATGAGTACGCGGGCCACTGAGGGCTTGCCGCTCACCATGTCGACGCCAGGTGTCTGCTCGTAGCCGAAGGGCACGCAGCGGATCGTAGCCTGGGTCTCCTCCTTTATCTTGGCCTCGGTCTCAGCCGTACCGTCCCAGTGGCAGAGGAAGAAACCGCCGTCCTTGACGCGCTCCTTAAACTCCTCATAGTTGTCACACTCGTAGATGCGGGCATCGCGGGCATCCTTGGCCTTCTTGAAGATGTTGTGCTGAATCTCGTCGAGCAGAGCCTTGATGCGCTCCTCGATGCCCTCCACGGGCACGTTCTCCTTCTCCAGAGTGTCGCGGCGCATGATTTCCACCTCACCCTTCTCGAGGTCGCGGGCACCGATAACGAGGCGCACGGGCACACCCTTGAGCTCGTAGTCGGCAAACTTAAAGCCGGGACGCTTGTTGTCGGTGTTGTCATACTTCACGCTCACGCCCATCTTGCGGAGGTTCTCCACGATGGCGTTGGCCTTCTCGTCGAGCATCTCCATCTGTGTGGGCTTGCCGATGGGGATGATAACCACCTGAATGGGAGCCAGGGCGGGAGGCAGCACAAGGCCGTTGTCGTCAGAGTGGGTCATGATGAGGGCACCCATCAGACGGGTGCTCACGCCCCACGAGGTCGCCCACGCATACTCGGGCTTGTTGTCCTTATTAAGGAACTGCACATCGAATGCCTTACCGAAATTCTGACCCAAGAAGTGGCTGGTGCCGCTCTGCAGCGCCTTACCGTCCTGCATCATGGCCTCGATAGTGTAGGTGTCGAGAGCTCCGGCGAAGCGCTCAGTCTCACTCTTCACACCCTGCACCACGGGCACAGCCATGTAGTTCTCGGCAAAGTCGGCATACACCTTGAGCATCTGCTTGGCTCGCTCCTCGGCCTCCTCACGGGTGGCGTGGGCGGTATGGCCCTCCTGCCAGAGGAACTCGGCGGTGCGGAGGAAGAGGCGGGTACGCATCTCCCAGCGCATCACGTTACACCACTGATTGACCAAGAGGGGCAGGTCGCGGTATGACTGTATCCAGTTCTTGAAGGTATTCCAGATGATAGTCTCCGAAGTGGGACGGATGATAAGCTCCTCCTCAAGCTTGGCAGCGGGATCGACCACCACACCATCGTGGGCCTCGTTGGTCTTGAGGCGGTAATGGGTCACCACGGCGCACTCCTTAGCAAATCCCTCCACGTGCTCAGCCTCGCGCGAGAGGAAGCTCTTGGGGATGAGCAGGGGGAAGTAGGCATTCTGCACACCTGTCTCCTTGAACTTATCGTCGAGGGCACGCTGCATCTTCTCCCAGATGGCATAGCCGTAGGGCTTGATGACCATGCATCCGCGCACATCACTCTGCTCAGCCAGGTCGGCCTTCACCACCAGTTCGTTGTACCACTTTGAGTAATCCCCACTACGCTTGGTGAGGAATTCCAGTTCTTTTGCCATATTTTTAGTAGATATTGTTTATGTTTCTGCATTATAACCGCGCAAAATTACTAAAATATCTTTATACATTTAGGAAGAAAACAAAAAAATGAGTACCTTTGCGCTAAAATCTAAGGTAAAAAGAGACTATATTAAACTTAAAGAAGACAAAATTATGAAGAATGTAAAGTTCATCGCTGGCGCTCTGTGCGCTGCGCTCATGGTAAGCAGCTGTAACATGAACAAGACCGCTGCAGGTGCACTCATTGGTACTGGTGCTGGTGCTGCAGGTGGTACTGGTCTCGGTGCTGCTATCGGTGCTCTCGTTAACGGTAAGTCAGGTGCTAAGAAGGGCGCTATCATCGGTGCTGCTGCTGGTACTGCAGTAGGTGCTGTAGCTGGTACCCTCATCGGTCGCAAGATGCAGAAGGCTAAGGAGGCTGCTGAGAAGCTCGCTGCTGCTGAGTCTATCACCGACAGCAACGGTCTCCCCGGCGTAAAGGTAACCTTCGACAACGCTATCCTCTTCGCTCAGGGCAAGTACACCCTCACTACCTCTGCTAAGAACACTCTCAAGCAGTTCGCCAACACCGTACTCAACCCCTACAACGACACTGACGTAGCTATCTACGGCTTTGCATCAAGCGAGGGCGAGGAGTCAACCAACCTCACCCTGAGCCAGAACCGCGCCAACGCTGTGACCACCTACCTCAAGTCTGTAATGACCGACAAGAGCCAGATCGTAGCTACTACCGGTTACGGTGAGAACCCCAACTTCCTCGTTATGAAGAACGGCGTTGAGGATCGCGCTGCAAGCCGCCGCGTAGAGGTATACCTCATCGCAAGCGAGGAGATGATCAAGGCTGCTGAGACAGGTACCCTGAAGTAATCATATCCACACACCACAAGGCCCATGGCCTAAACCATTTAGCCCTATCGGGCCTAACAATCCAACACGGGGAGCCCAACACAATGGGCTCCCCTTTTTTATACTCACCTATGGCCAAAAAGAAAACATCCAAACGACCAGCACCCGCCAAGAATAATTTCCCAATCATCAGATGGATGCAGAAGATTCTCTTTTGGACCGTCGTGGCATTCTTCGGCGGCAGCATCTTCGTGACCGTCGTCTACAAGTGGGTGCCCGTCTACATCACCCCACTCATGGTCATCCGATGCATCGAGCAGAAAATGGACGGCGAACCCGTGCGCATGGAGCACACCTGGGTGCCGCTCAGCAAGATGTCGCGCTACATGCCCGTGGCGGTCATGGCCAGCGAGGACCAGCTCTTCCTGGAGCACAACGGATTCGACCTCAAGGCCATCAGCGACGCCCTCGAGGAGAGAGCCAATGGCAAACGCATGCGCGGAGCAAGCACCATCAGTCAGCAGACGGCCAAGAACGTGTTTCTCTGGCCCGAGTCGTCGTGGCTCCGCAAGGGGCTCGAGGCCTACTTCACCTTCCTCATCGAGAAGATATGGGGCAAAGAGCGCATCATGGAGGTCTATCTCAACAGCATCGAGATGGGCCCAGGCATCTATGGCGCCGAGGCAGTGGCACAGGCCCACTTCCAGCGCTCAGCCATCCAGCTGGAGCGCAGCCAGTGTGCACTCATAGCAGCCACACTGCCCAATCCGCTCAAGTATAGCAGCAAATACCCATCCAGCTACATGATGCGACGTCAGACCGCCATCGGTCAGCAGATGAAGCACATCAACCTCTTCCCCACCGAGGAATAACCAACACCAAGCTACCCCATCCCATGAAGCACCTCCTAACGCTACTCTCACTCGTCTGCCTCACCACTCAGGCACAGGAAAACCGTATCCTCACCGACGACATACGCTCGCTGCGCACCACAGCCTACGACGACCCGCTGCTCCCCCCCATCGTGGAGCAGCGCAAACCATGGCAGATACTCATTGACTTCGACCAGCTCAGCCACGACTACCACCGCTACATCTACCACATCGACCTCTGCAACGCTGACTGGACGAAGAATGAGGAGGTGTTTGAGTCTGACTATCTCAGCGGACTCAACGACCAGCCCATAGAGGACTTCGAGAAGAGCTTCAACACCACACAGATCTACACCCACTACGCACTCACCCTGCCCAGCGATCAGACACGCCTCCTCCTGGCGGGCAACTATCGCGTGAGCATCTACGACGAGGACAACGACGAGCAGCCCGTGGCCACGGCCGAATTCTGCATCGCCGACCCACGGCTGAACATCACAGCCACACTCACCGGCAACACGGACACCGACATCAACGGCGCCCACCAGCAGTTGGGCTTCGCCATGAGCTATGGCGGCATCACCATAGCCGACCCCACACGCGAGCTCCACACCGTAGTGGTACAAAACCGCCGCCAGGATATGCGCATCGTCAATCCGCGCCCCACCTACCTCAAGAGCAACGCGCTGGAGTATGTCCACCACCGCGATCTCATCTTCCCCGCGGGCAATGAGTATCGCAAATTCGAGATACTCGACATCCAGAAGCCAGGCATGAACATCGACCACATACGCTGGTATGAGCCCTACCACTACGCCACACTCTTTGAGGACACCCCCATGTGCAACTACGTCTACGACGAGGACCAGAACGGCGCCTCGTGGATACGCAACGAGGACGACGAAGACAACGCCACCACCTGCGAGTATCTGTGGGTCAACTTCACCCTCAAGGCACCGCGCCAGCCCCACCCCGTCTATGTGTGCGGTTCGTGGACCAACTCCACCTACGACCCCGAATGCCTCATGACTTACAATGAGCAGGAGGGCTGCTATGAGGCGAGCATCTACCTCAAGCAGGGATACTACAACTACCAGTACCGCACCCTCACGGGCAAGACCGTGACCGACGAGAGGGGCAACACCATACCCCAGGGCACCACACAGGCCCTCGACGGCAACTTCTATGAGACGGACAACGAGTACATCATCCTCGTCTACCACCGTCCACCCACAGCAAGAACCGACAAACTGGTGGGCTATAAGGTGGTCAGAAGCCAGTAGCCGACACCTAAGGTCTGCACCACAGAAAAGCAACCACCGCAGACGCCTCGCAATGCCATAACGCTATTGCGCACCCATACCCCACCACCATGTCAAAAAGACCCGGGTTTCAACGCCATGAAACCCGGGTCTTACTGTATATGAAACCCGGGTCTTGCAGCAACGATACCCGGGTCTGACAGCAACGAAACCCGGGTGCCGTGATAAGACCATACAACAATCCCATCCGAAACACCTATCACAAGGCATTGCGGATGGGATTTTGTACTAATAATAAACTAACAGCAGCAATTGTGAACTGTTAACTACTAATTGTAAATTACGCCATTGTTAATTATCAATTGTTAATTATTAACTGCCTACTGCTGCACGTCTTCTTCACCCTTGAGGATGGGCAAGTGCCACTGAAACTTGACGGCCAGGACGCGTATCAGGATGACCACGAAACTGGATATCAAAGCATTGATCTCGACCGACATACCGGCACGGCGGCACAGGATGTAGGCCACTCCACCACCGATACAGGCCAGGGCATAGATCTCCTTACGGAAGATTAGCGGAACCTCATTGATCAGCACGTCGCGAATCACACCTCCGGCAGCACCCGTGATGCATCCCATCGTGATGGCTGTCCACCCGGGCAGGCCCATACCAAGAGTCTTCTCAAGGCCGATGACATTGAAGAGCGCCAGACCGATGGTGTCGAATATAAACCAGGTGTTCTTCTGGCGAATGAGATATTTGCCAAAGAGGATAACCCACAGCAGGGCGAAGGCGCAACAACTGAAATAGATGGTGTTGGTCATCCAGAAGGGCGAGAGCCCAAGCATGAGGTCGCGTATGGTGCCGCCGCCAATGGCTGTGGCCATACCCACGATGTAGGCGCCAAAGAGATCGAACTTCTTGCTCGAGGCCAGGCGTATACCCGAGACGGCAAAGGCCATGGTACCGATGAATTCGATAACGACAAACGAGGTGGGAATGCGTAGCGCCTCGCCCAGATTCTGCAGTATATCGATGACTGAATGCATGTGTCTTGATTAGATGTTTAGATAGTAAGGGGCTTAGGGATTGACCACATTGATGGGAGCGCCCTCGAGGTAGCTTTTGATGTTGCCCTCGAGGATAGACATGAGGCGCTGGCGTGCCTCGAGAGTGGCCCATGCGATGTGGGGAGTGATGAAGACACGGGGAGCACGGAGCAGCGGATTGGTGGCCATGGCAGGTTCGCGGGTCAGCACGTCGGTGCCATAGGCAGCAAGGCGGTCCTCGCGGAGCGCCTCAGCCATGTCGGCCTCGTTGACCACCGGACCGCGACTTGTATTGATGACTATGGCCGAAGGCTTCATCAAGCGCAGCGTGTCCCTGCAGACAAGGTCCGACGTCTCGGGCGTGAGCGGACAATGCAGCGAGAGCACGTCAGCGGTGCGGAATAGCGTGTCGCTATCCACCTTCTGGATGCCATCAGGCAGGTCCTCCTGCTGCTTGCTGGTGAGAGCCACCACCTCCATGCCCAGGGCCTGAGCCACGCGGGCCACGCCCAGGCCGATACGCCCCAGGCCCACAATGCCGAGGCGCTTACCTGAGAGCTCGGTGAGTGGTGTGTTCCAAAAGCAGAAGTCGGGACTCTTCGTCCAACGCTCCTCAGCCACCACCTCGTAGGTGTAGTGCTCCACTCTGTTGGTGATGGAGAGCAGGAGTGCAAACACCATCTGCACCACCGAGGGGGTGCTATAGGCAGGGATATTGGTCACCGTCACTCCTGCATCGCGCGCGGCCTCACAGTCGATGATGTTGTAGCCCGTGGCCATCACACATATCAGGCGCAGCTGAGGCAGGGCCTGCAGCGTCTGGCGTGTGAAGGGCACCTTGTTGGTCAGCACGATATCAGCCGCCTTGCAGCGCTCCACGATGTCCTCCTCAGAGGTGCGGTCATAGCATGTCACATGGCCCAGGGCCTCTATGCCCTGCCACGAGAGGTCGCCGGGATTGAGGCTATAGCCATCCAGAATGACGATTTCCATAATTGACAATAATGCAGGATTACTCTATGATACCAATCTCCATCCACGACTTGGCGATGGCCTCAGCATCCTGACGGGCAGTAGCCTCATCCACCTCATACTCCGAGAGCAGCACCTCGACAATATCGTCTACGGTGAAATCCTTGTCCTGGAGACCGTTCCAGAGCACGGCGGCACTCTCATTGAAGTTGATGATCTTGCTGAAATCAATATTCTGCATACCTGTGGCTACTACTACATGCTCGCCACATACATTTCTCAGTTCAAATCCTTCTTTTATACGCATAATTCAGTTAGATGATAGATTTATAGATAATGAGCAACCACCTGCGCACGGGCAGGAGTTTGCGCCAGGTTCGGATACGTCTACACAATGTGGGGTCGGTGGCCGGTATGATGCGGCCGGGGCGGATATACTCCGTCACGATGCCACACACGTCGCCTCTGCGACACTGCTCTGTGCCTCGGATGTTGCCATCGCCCATCATCGTGATGGTGTCGCCCTCGATGCGGATGATGCGATGGAGCACAAACAGGCCGGGCTGTATCTCGGCCAGGATGGCATCGCCCACGCTGAGGTCGGTGGCCGGAGCCAGCTTGACCTTGTCGCGACAATGCTCCAGGAAGGGGCGCATGCTGTATCCTTTGACATTGATGACAGCCGTGTGGCCCTCGCGTATCATGTCGCGTGCCAGCCCCAGGAGCACCTCATTGGGCATCTCGCGGCGCTCCTCTGTGGGATGGCAGCCATTGCGGCGCTGATAGTTACGGCGCAAGGGAGTCATCAGCAGGCGAAGCACCTTTTGAACAAACTTCTTCATTACTGCTCTTATTCAGTTACTTGGCACGTACGGTAGTGTAGCACAACTGTGCGGCCTCAGCATCGGGCAGACAGCCGAGCTCGTAGACCTTGACGCTGCCGAGCACTGCCGATATGGTGTCGCATACCGAGGTGTAGACACGCTTATCCCACTTCATGGTGCTCATGGCGGGGAGCAAGAGCGAGAAGGCCTGCAAGACGGGCAACTGCTGTATCTCATTGCGTGGCATCTGCTTGATGCACACCATGGCTCCGAGGGGTGCGGATATGTTGCGGTAGCAGGGTGTCTTGCCGCTCCAGGGACTGCCAAAGAGCGTGGGCACACCATCCACGATGCGTATCACGGGGTTGTCATCATTCATCAGGTCGCATCCGGGTATGTTCTTATACCAGAGGTAGGTGTGTGTACTCTTGCCCGTACCGCTTGGGGCGGTCATGGCATAGGCATAGCCATCCTTGCGGATGACGGAAGCATGCATCAGGAGCGTCTGCTCAGTGGCTGTGGCAAAGGCAAAGGCCATCATAACACAGTTATTGAGACCGAAGTTGCGCTTTGAGAATCCGTCGGCGAGGATAGCCACACGATTGCGGCGGAAGTCGGCCGACGACTCCATCACACTGCACAGCGTGCCGTCGACATCGCTCACCTCAAACTGGTACGAACCATCGTCCATGAGATAGACGCCGTGGTTGCAACCGCCGCAGTCAAACTGACCCACCTCCTTGCCATGAGTCGTGAGGCGGAAGGAGTCGTCCACAGTGATATCGAGAGCCAACTCGCCCTCTTCTTCTGTAGCAAAGGGAGCAAAACTGGGCAGCACCGACTCGTCGTTGTGAGCATCCACAAAATTGATTTCCAGCAGGTGACCTGCCACCTTATAATGTAGTTTCTTCATAATCCAGGTTTATTTCTTCTTCTCTTCCTCGGTGGCTACATACTCCTCTGCCTTGAAGGCAAAGGTGGAACCCTCGAGCGACACGAGCTTCACGTCGTGGTCCTTCACGTAGCGTTTCTTGAGTTTGTCATACTTCTTCTGGGCCTTGGCCTCCTTGGTCTCATACCACACGCAGCACGTCATGTCCTGCTTGCCGATACGTTCCATGTAGCCGGCCAACTGGAGCGAATAGAGTGTGCGGTCCTTCAGGAACCCATGCTCGCCGATATAGGCCGAGTCGAGTGGCTGTATGGGCGTGATGTAAGCCACAGAGTCGACAAACGAGGCCGCCATGCCATAGATATAGATGCGCTGTGGCTGGGGAGTTTTATCCTTCTTGGCGCTTGCCGCAGAGGCAAACAGAAGGAAGAGAAGAAGTATTTTCAGAGAGAGATTTTTCATCTTCATTGTCAAGTATTTATTATTTGGGCAAAGATACGAAGTTTTTGTTGGACAGCCAAATCTGAGACGAAAAGTAAAAAGCGAAAAGTGAAAAGTGGGCCGCCACACGGGTTGGACGCACTTTTCACTTTTCGCTTTATATATCAGCGCAAGAGCGCTTCAGAACTGACATTATTCGTTGAGGTCCACCACATACGAACGCTTCAGTCCGCTGGGGGTCATGGCCTTGATCCAGAGGGTGCGGTCGCTGCTCTGGTTGGCAGTCGTCACAGCCTCCTCCCAGTCAGAGACGCTTTGCATCTTCTTCTCGTTGACCATCAGTATGATGGTGCCCTTCTGCACTCCGGCGCTCATCATCTTGCCCTTGCGGATGGCCGACACGCTGAGGCCATAGTTGAGGCCGAGCTGGCTCTTCACGTTGCTGGCGAGTTCCTTCATGCTCACACCGAGTTGGTCGAGGTCCACCTCCTTGAGCACCTTGGTGTTGCCCTGCGAGTTGCGCAGCGTGAGCTTCTTGGTGTGCGACTTCTTGTCACGCATGAAGACCACATCCACCTGGTCGCCGGGGCGATACTGGGCTATCTTCTCCTGGAGTTCGCTCATCTTGTGCACCTCCTTGCCGCCAAACTTGGTGATAACATCGCCCTTCTGGAGACCTGCTTCCTCAGCAGCGCTTGCATCGGTCACACTGTTGACATACACACCATTGACGGTGCCGAGGTCTACGTCATTGCCACGCGACTTCTCGGTGTCGAGATAGATGCTGACATCCTGGCCCTGCACGCCGAGCACTGCGCGCTGCACGATGCCATAGACCTTGAGGTCGTCCACCACCTTGTTCATGATAGTAGTGGGGATGGCAAATCCGTAGCCGCTATACGATCCGGTCTGGCTGTAGAGCATGGCGTTGATGCCCACCAGTTCGCCCTTCTCATTGACAAGCGCACCGCCCGAGTTGCCGCTATTGATGGCAGCGTCGGTCTGGATGAAGCTCTCCACACCATTGGCGCCGAGGCTGCGTGCCTTGGCACTGACGATACCGGCCGTCACGGTGCTGGTGAGGTTGAAGGGGTTGCCCACGGCAAGCACCCACTGTCCGAGTTTCAGGTCGTCGCTGTTGCCGATGGGTATGGCAGGCAGATTCTTGGCGTCTATCTTGATGAGGGCCAGGTCGGTGCTGGAATCGCAACCGATGATGCGGCCCTTGAACTCGCGGTTGTCGTTGAGCGTCACAGTGATTTCGTCGGCCTGACCCACCACATGATTGTTGGTCACGATGTAGCCATCCTGGCTGATGATTACACCGCTGCCCGAGGCATGCTGGTCGGGGCTCTTGTACTCGCGCTGCTGAGGCTGCTGACGACCACCGAATCCGAAGAAATCGAAGAAGTCACTGAAGGGGTCCTGCACCGTCACCTTCTGAGTCGTGCCTGCCACGGTCACCTTGATATATACCACACTATTGACCGACGACTCGGCTGCCTGTGTCAAATCTACCAATCCCGCAGGCACCACGGGAGCAGGAGTTTCCATCCCGGGCTGCTGCATGCTGCTTCCGGCATGCATCACAGCACCTGTCATAAGACTGCTGGCGATAATCAAGGCACCAGCGCCCAACCAATTCTTTACTGTCTGATTCATAATGCGTATACTTTTTTCTTGTTATTTTCTGATTCGTTGCTTCGGGCAATGCCCCATCGCGAGGGGGGCTCCTTGCTCATCTGCGGCACAAAGTTAAGCATAATGGACGTGCGGCATCAAGAAAATACTTTCTCATTTCCCATAAATTAACATTTGCTACTGCCAATTAACAACTGTTTACTGTTGCATGTTTGATTCTGCACACACGACCCCGGAATAGCACAAAGAACCCAATTCACTTGCCCGTGTCCACAAATCAGCGTATCTTTGCAGCCAGAAAAGCAGTAGATCGGCTTGCCGCTGGCCACCACCGCAAGGAGCGTGGCGAGAGGAAAGTCCGGGCAACGCAGGGTAATCCGCTTCCTAACGGGAAGAAATCCGCGAGGATTAGTAGATGCAGAAGAAAATAACCGCACGACTCCTCCCCACTACGTGGTGGATAGGACATCAGGGACACCTATATTTTGGAGCGTGTAAGGGTGAGAAGGTGGGGTAAGAGCCCACCAGGCCGGTGGTGACATCGGTGCTGTGCATCCCGGATGTTGAAAGTTCATGTAAACCGGCGGCCAAAAGAGAGGGCGACCCGTCCGAGCCGGAGGGTAGAACGATAGAGGCTTGTGGTGACGCAGGCAGTGGATAAATGGCAGGCTCTCCGACTCCGGTCGGAGCACAGAACCCGGCTTATAGATCCACTGCTTTTCTTTTTTATATCCATCAACGATTCCTGACTTTTGGGAATACGGGGAGAACGCCCCTCTGGGGCTTGAAGTAAAAAAGGGAGTAAAAGGGAAGTTAAAAGGAAGTTATAGGGACGATTGTCTTGTTGCGGAATTCACATAGCACGCCCCGCGCTCGGCATCCCGAAGGCAAAATGAGGCATTCATAGCTGTGACTAAATGTCACAGCGTGCCACATTTGGGGAAGGTCAGTGCTCTGACCGACGGGGGAGGACGCTTAGCGAGCGAGCGGGTCTAAGAAGGGGCAGAAGTTCATAGCCCGAGTTTGTCAAGAATACCGCTATACCCACATACTAATAGCCTATGGGGAGCGCCCTCACAGCACATATAGTATGTGGCAATAGCATATACAGTCTGCGGAAGCAACATATATAGGCTGCGACAATAGCTATCTCCCCGATAAGCTGCTAAGAGCAAACCAAAAACTGCATTTCGCATTGGCTATCTTACAGATATCATATATATTGCCCCCTGAGAAGGAGAAAAACACCCTGCACGAAGGTCATCTATCTCTCCAGTTAGGGAAAAGTTGCTACGCAGTTAGGGCTGCATCGACTCTCCAACTGACCAACTCACACAACGAAACCAAGCAAATACACCCATCATGAAGAAGACTACACGCAGACTACACCTTTTGGGGGGCATAGCCCTGCTCGGTCCGCTCCCCTACCCCATCCATGCCGTCACGACCAGCACAAAGTCACACTGAGACAACACCGGAGGAAGCCATCTCGCCGAAGGGGTGAGGGCTGGATGCTACAACGAAGCATGAAACAAGCCCACCCTCAACCTCATGGGCGATCTCTACCGCTGGGGCATCGTGTATGAAGGGAGTAGAGATGTGGACAACTTCCGTGGCAACATCACACCTCCGGGCATACCCGACCTAAGCAAGTGACAAATGCTTGTCTACTGCGAGAGAGACACCTGCCACGCAGACTGGAACGTGCTGGCTGCCCACTGTCCCAACACACCGGTGCTGCTCAAGTGGTTTGACCAGGAACTCTACAGATACTACCACGAGAAGTATGGCGTGAGCAGTCCTTTACGCAAAGGCACAGCATCGGAGCCACCGGCCAGCTCTTTGCCACTATCCCCTACAAGGACCTGGCCCGCGCCGGCATCACCCTGAAGCGATGACACACAACGAAAATCCCCTCCCTGCATCTCCATGAGAAGAGGCGGGGAGGGGATAAAAAAATTGGGTCAAGCATCTGAGACGCTTACCCAACTAATACCTTTACTGTTCGTCGGCTAACAATTAAGCAGCAGTTGAATCAGCAGCGGGAGCCTCTACTGAGTCAGCAGCAACGCTATCAGCAGCGGGAGCCTCTACTGAATCAGCAGCAACGCTATCAGCAGCGGTAGTGTCAGTTACAACAGTGGTGTCTGCGATTGAGTCTGTGGTAGTACCCTCAGCGGTCTTGTTACCGTCACATGATGCGAATGCGATAGCTGCTACAGCTACGAACATAAATGCGATCTTCTTCATTTTTTTAGCTTTTTTAATCTGTAAAACAATCAATTGCTTATTAAAACGCTGCAAAGGTACGGAGTTTTCCAATAGGTTGTATCGATTTACCCTAACTTTTTTTAATAAAACACTAAAGTTTTTTTGTTGCATTTTTACAAGTGCTTAATATTCAACCAATTCAAGCCCCATATATCACTACCCATTTTTTCGCTAATTGGAAGAATTTGCCTACCTTTGCATCACTTTAAGAAAACCTGGCTGCCTTTATACGGCTGGCTATACTATATATTATAAATAAGGTATACGCTGATGACTCACAACGACATACTACGCGGCAAGAAGGCCGCCTACTTCACCCTGGGCTGCAAACTCAACTTCGCGGAGACATCCTCTGTGGGCAAACAGTTGAAGGAGGCGGGGGTGGAAACGGTCCGCGAGGGCGAGGTGGCCGACATGTGTGTGGTCAATACCTGCTCCGTCACCGAGGTGGCCGACCAGAAGTGTCGACAGGCCATCCACAAACTGGTGAAGCACCACCCCGGGGCACGCGTCATCGTGACGGGCTGCTACGCGCAGCTGAAGCCCGAACAGGTGAGCGCCATCGAGGGTGTGGACCTCGTGCTGGGCAATGAGCAGAAGGGACTGATCGTGGAGAAGTTGCAGACGCTCTTTGCCATGAGCGATGAGGAGCGCATCCACTGCTGCCACTCCCACGAGACGGTCAAGACGGCCGACATTCGCACCTTTGTGCCCAGCTGTTCGTGTGGGGAACGCACCCGCTACTTCCTCAAGGTGCAGGACGGATGCGACTACTACTGCACCTACTGCACCATACCCTATGCCCGCGGACGAAGCCGCAACGGCAGTATCGCCTCGATGGTGGAGCAGGCACGCGAGGTGGTACGACAGGGCGGCAAGGAGATAGTCATCACGGGTGTCAACATCGGCGACTTCGGGCGCACCACGGGCGAGACCTTCATCGACCTCATACGCGCACTCGATGCCGTGGAGGGCATAGAGCGCTACCGCATCAGCAGCATCGAGCCCAACCTGCTCACCGATGAAGTCATCGAGTTTTGTGCACAGAGCCGTGCCTTCATGCCCCACTTCCACATCCCCCTGCAGAGCGGCAGCGACGAGGTGCTGCGCCTCATGAAGCGCCGCTACGACACAGCGCTCTTCCGCAGCAAGGTGGAGCGCGTCAAGGCACTCATCCCCGATGCCTTCATCGGCGTGGATACCATCGTGGGCACCAGAGGTGAGACCCAGGAACTCTTCGACGAAGCACAGCGCTTCATGGAGAGCATCGACGTGAGCCAGTATCACGTGTTCAGCTACTCCGAGCGAGCAGGCACCATGGCGCTGCGCATCCCCCACACCGTCAGCCCCCAGGAGAAGAAGGAGCGCAGCCAGCAGATACTGACGCTGAGCGACCAGAAGCTCAACGCCTTCTACCAGCGCTATATCGGCACCACCCGTCCCGTGCTCGTAGAGCATAGCAAGAAGAAGGGCGTCTACTACGGATTCACGGACAACTACATCAAAGTGGAGATCCATACCGACGACGCCAATCTCGACGGCCAAATCGTCGACGTGCACCTGGGCCAGTGGAACGAACAGCGATCAGCGCTGCTCGCCGAAGTGAAAAGACAAAAGTGAAAAATCAGGCCAATAAGACCAATCAGACTTATTAGGCCAATTAGGCCAATTAGACCAATTACACCAATTACACCAATCCCTCAATAAATGAAACTCGCCATTGTCATACTCAATTGGAACGGACAGAAGATGCTGGAGCGCTTTCTGCCCGATGTCGTGAAATATTCCCCCGAAGGAGAAGTCATCGTGGCCGACAACGGCAGCACCGACTCGAGCATGGAGTGGCTCAGCGAGCACCTGCCCGAGGTGCGCCAGATACTGCTGGACCACAACTACGGATTTGCCGAGGGCTACAACCAGGCCCTGCGCCAGGTGGAGGCTGACTACTACCTGCTGCTCAACAGCGACGTGGAGGTGCGCCAGGGATGGCTCCGCGCCATGGTGGAGTATATGGACCACCACCCCGAGGTGGCTGCCTGCCAGCCCAAACTACGCTGTCAGTGGGCACCCGAGATGCTTGAGTATGCCGGAGCCTGCGGCGGCTTCATCGATGCCCTGGGCTACCCCTTCTGCCGTGGTCGCATCTTCGACACCGTGGAGCGCGACGAGGGGCAGTACGACGACACCATACCTCTGCTCTGGGCCACAGGAGCAGCGCTGATGATACGCAGCAAGGACTACTGGGATGCGGGAGGTCTCGATGGCCGATTCTTTGCCCACCAGGAGGAGATAGACCTCTGCTGGCGTCTGCGTAGCCGGGGCCGAGGCATCGTCTGTGTGGCCGACAGCGTGGCCTACCACGTGGGCGGCGGCACACTGCCCAAGGAGAATCCACGCAAGACATTCCTCAACTTCCGCAACAACCTGCTCTTGCTCTACAAGAATCTGCCCGAGGAGCGCCTCAGAAGCGTGATGCGCTGGCGCTTCTGGCTCGACGCATTGGCCTCGCTGATGTTCCTCATGAAGGGCGAGGTAGGCTCATTCAAGGCTGTGTGGCAGGGACGAAGCGCATACAGACAGATGCGCCCCGACTTCACCAAGGACCGCGAGGATAATCTCCGCAAGAGCACCGTTAGTCCCGTACCCGAACAGATGCCTCTGAGCATCCTATGGCAATATCACATCAAAGGAAAGAAGACATGGAAGCAGCTCTCTATCTAATCCCCGTCACTCTGGGCGACACCAGCATCGAACAGGTGCTGCCCTCATACAACAAGGAGATCATCAGCGGCATCCGCCACTTCATCGTGGAGGAGATACGCACAGCGCGCCGGTTCCTCCGCAAAGTGGACCGCCAGTTCCCCATCGACGACAGCACCTTCTACGAGATGGGCAAGCACGCCGATGAGAAGCGGTTTGCGGAATACCTCAAGCCCCTCTCGCAGGGCCACCCCGTGGGTGTCATCAGCGAGGCAGGCTGTCCTGCCGTGGCCGACCCCGGAGCCAATGTGGTGGCTCTGGCCCAAAACCGCGGTTACCAGGTGGTGCCCCTCGTGGGCCCGTGCAGCATGATCATGGCTGTGATGGCCAGCGGACTCAATGGGCAGAGCTTTGCCTTCAACGGTTACCTGCCCGTGGACCCCTCAGACCGCGCCAAGCGTCTCAAGGTACTCGAGGCAAGGGCACAGAACGAGAAGCAGACACAGCTCTTCATCGAGACGCCCTACCGCAACCGCAAGATGTTTGAGGGACTGCTCCACACGCTCCGCCCCACCACACGCCTCTGCATCGCTGCCGGCATCACCACCCCCGACGAGTGGATCAAGACCCACACCATCAAGGCCTGGAAGAATGAGACTCTGCCCGACCTGAGCAAGATACCTGCGATATTCTTGATTCTCTAAAAAGTCATAGGTTGTAGGCCGCTTCGCTTTCAAGGTTATAGGTCTATTTTACAACAGGGAGAACGGGAATTTTATTTCTGTTTGTTCCGTTGTTAAACCTAAAACCCACAACCTATAAGCCAAAAACCTCATTTACCTAAAACCCACGAAAGTTGAGCTTGCGAAATAGGGTGTCCAATTTGTTGTACTCATTTTTAAGCAGAAAGTATGTTTCGG
>CALZKW010000009.1 GCA_945788095.1 uncultured Prevotellaceae bacterium
TCGCTGTAACTTTATCATGCAGGTATTAGTACCTGTAGTTTATCGAATGCTTACACTCATGCCGAGCGTACTAAAATAGCGGAGCATCCGGGGGAAGCTCCGCTATGATTGCGCCTCAAGAGGACGGGGAGATTAGTTCTGAGGGAGGGGGAAGTACCAAGCATCTTTGTCGAGGAGGCGAACTCCGAGAGCAGGATTACGCTTGGCCAAATGATTAGCCAGGTAGCTGGGATCGTTGCGGCGGTGAGCCACACGCATGAGGTCGAAGAAGCGGGTACCCTCGAAAGCGAGCTCGAGAGCGCACTCGTCGATGATAAGGTCCTCCACGCAATTCTGCACGGTAGCATCGTCCACACCATTGTAGATATCCTCCTTGGTGAGGGTCACGCCATAGTTCTCAAGTGCTTTCTGGGTTACGCAGTCCACGTAGTTGTATACGCTCTGGCGCTCGTCGCACTTCAGCGAACCACAACCGCGGCTATGCACACCGGTGGTAATGGCATCGTCACCGCTGGGGAGTGAGTAGCCACGAAAGTTAAGGCTGCGTGAATTGAGGCTGCTGCGAGAGAGAACAATCTGGCTGTTGCTCTGTGCATTGAACGAGAGGAACTTGAAGTTGAGGAAGCTGGGGTTGCGGTCTACCTCGCGGCGATCCAGATAGTTGAGGACAGCGCGTGATGACTCATCGGCCCAGTTCTCATACTCTACAGGCTCCCAAGTCAGGTTTTCAGCCACGACAGCATCTGCATCTGATACGATACCATTGGCAATAAGGGCTGCGATGATAGCATCCTGAGTGCCATAAACAGTTTCGTCGGTCTCCTCGGGGAATACCTTGGTGATCTCGTCACCATTGGCATCGGTCTCGGTGTAGCTGTAATGGTAAGCTGAGTCACGTACTGCAAAATCGCCTGCCTCGGTAGTGGGATACCACTGCTCGTTGTTGCAAAGACCATTCTTGAGGATGGCGAATGCGTAGCTGGGATAGCCGGCACGGTTGAGAGCCTCAGCATAGCGGAGCCAGATCATGCTTTTGCGATAGATCATGGGATATACGGTGGTGAAGGCGCCGCCGGGGTTCTGCTTGGTGATGAACTTCTCGGTGTTGGTCAGACCATTGGGATAGGTCTGGCGTACATCACGTACCCAGTACTGACGTGCATCGCCTACGTTGGGGTCAACGGTAAGCACACAGTCGCTGAGGTCAGCGTTGGGAGCACCGATATAGATCTCAAACTTCTGGGCATTGCACAGGTCGAAGTAGGCCTGGCTGGCAGCGAGCTGCTTCTTGTCATACTGAGGAGTGAGGGTAACGCTGGCGGTAGTCACAGTATCATTCTCATCAGTGCGAACGCTGATCTCAGCATCGTAGCCGAATACACCATTTACGCCACGGAGCACGGTACCCCAGAGCTTGTTGGTAGAAGAGGGAATCGCAGTGATAGACTCGCGGTTCTTGTTGACTGCTCCTGTTTCATCCCAGGGCCAGTAGCCACCAAGCATCTCGTACTCTGTCTTGTCTGCACCCTCTGGCTTCAAGCCATAGAAGTCGTAGTCATCGGGCAGAGGACCGCCAGGAGTGATCTTGCCGGTGTTCTGGGTGTTACCGAGATAGTTGTAGTAGTACTCAGCAGCCTTCTGGCATGAGGCAGCATCGCCCTTGGCCAGATAGAGGTCGCCGAGGATGATGTTGAGGGGAATCATGCACTTGGTGCTGTGGCATACCTCCTTGGTGAAACCGTACTTCTCATACTGGGGGAAGCCGTACTGGTTCTCCACGGGAATCATGGCAGTGAGGTAGGGAGCAAGCTCATCGGCAAGATTGTCCACAGTGACCATCTTCTTGTTGGGGTCGCTCATGAACGAATTGATCTTGTCGGTGGTGGTGAGGGGCTCGGTGTAGAAGGGCACCTTGCCATATACCTGCACGAGCTGCAGATAGGTCCATGCACGGATAGCCTCTACCTGTGCGTACTCCTTGAGCATGTAGGGCTGGAGGGTACCGGTGCGACGGAGGGTGTCGCAGTTGGCGATATAGGCGTTGCACGAATTGATGACGTGATAGTAGTCGCTGGCCTTGAGGTAGCGGCAGCTTCCGTCGATGGCGGTGGCCATGTCGAAGTCGAGGATGGCCTTGATGGAGTCGGTGATGTATGAGGTCTCGTCAACCAATTCACCGCGACACTCACCCAGGATGACGTAACGCTCGCCAATGTTCTGCATTGACTTGAGGATACCCCAGTAGCTGTAGAGGGTATCCTGTGCTACCTCGTACTGATGACGCTCACTGCTGGGAGAAAGCATATCCTGGCATGATGTGGCACCGAGACCAAACATCGTAGCTCCGATAAGCAAACTTATAATTGATTTCTTTTTCATCGTTATAGATTGTTGTGTGTTCTGGTTCAACAATGTAATGAATCGTCTGAGTCAGCCTCTGCCCTCCCCTCCCTCCACACGAGGGAGGAAGGAGAGGATGAAGGCGTATTAGAGATTGAGTGATACACCAATATTGAAGCTACGACCGTAGGGGATGAGGCCAGTGTCGACGCCCTGATAGAGGACGCTGTTGCGGCTTGACATCTCGGGATCGGTACCGAGGTACTTGGTGATGGTGAAAAGGTTGTTGCCCTCACCCCATACCTTGATACCCTGGAGCCATGCGCTGTTGTAGGGGATGGTGTAGGTCAAGCGGATATTCTTGAGCTTGAGGTAGCTGCCATTCTCTATCCAGCGGTCGCTCATGCGCTCGTTGTTCACCCAGTAGTCGCTCTCATTGTAGCATACGCGAGGCATGTTGGTGAGCTGACCCTCGTAGGTCCAACGGTTGGTCATGGCCGAGGTCTGGTTGTAGCTGGTCGCACCGCTCTCGAGGATGCTGCGCTGGTAGTTGTAGATGTCGTTGCCAAGAGAGTACTTGAAGTTGACATCGAGGCGGAGGTTCTTCCATGAAGCGCTGGTGAAGATGTTACCGTAGATAGTGGGGTTGGCATTGCCGATGACTACCTTATCGTTGTCGTCAATCCAGCCATCACCATTCTGGTCTACGAAGGCCATGTCGCCACTGTTGAACTCACGGTACTGACCTGCAACGCCGGTGTAGTAGCGGAGCTTGCCATACTTGCCGAGTGAAGAAGCCTCTGCGTCGTCGGCGATAACACCGGTACCGCTCTTGGTGTTGGTGTTCACCTGCCAGCCATAGAAGCTACCTACGCTCTCACCCACTGCGGTGAGTACATTGTTGTTGCCATAGACGCTGGTGGTATAGCCATGGATGGTGTTGTACTGTGCGCCCTGGGTACCGTCAGCATTGCGATAGTACTGCTTGATGGTATTATCGGTGGTGTTGGGCAGAGAGGTAATCTCGTTCTTGTAGTGACCGAGGCTACCGCCAATCTCCCACTTCCAATCCTTCTTGTTGATAGCAATTCCGCTGATGTTGAACTCGACACCCTTGTTGGTGAGGGCGCCCTCGTTGGTCCAGTACTTACCGATACCGCTCACGTAGGGGAGGTCCTTGATAGTGAGGAGGTTGTCGGTCTTGTTGTTGAAGTACTCAACACCTGCGTGCAAGCGGTTGTTGAAGAATGAACCCTCGATGCCTACGTTGTACTTGGTAGTGGTCTCCCACTGGATAGTACTGTTGGCGATGTTCTTGAGGTAGAGACCCACGGTGTTCTCAGTTACCTGCTGGCTCTCCCAGTAGGTACGAGCTGCGTAGTAGTCGAGGTCGTCGTTACCACTCTGGTCTACACCGGCGGTGAGCTTCAGATAGTTGACATACTTGCCAGGACGGAAGAACTTCTCATTGCTGATGACCCAACCGAGCTGGAGGCTGGGGAAGATACCCCAACTTACACCACCGAGCTGGAAGCCGTCCTTGGTGTTGTCGCCGAAGCGGCTACTGGCCTGTGAGCTGACGGTGAAGTCTGCAAAGTACTTGTTGGCATAGTTGTACGATCCGTTCAGGTAGTAAGTCATGTCAATCCAGTTGTCCTTGGTACCACCGTAGTTGATGTACTGCATGTTCTTGCTGAGGTTAGGCAACTTGTCGTTCTCGTTGTTGTAACCACGCATGAAGCTGTATGAATAGCTGTAGTTGTTGTAGCGCCAGCCACCGAATACATCAATATTGTGTGCGCCATAAGAGTTCTTCCACTGGAGGCGGAGGTCATTGTTGATGGTGGTCTCCTTGGTGAACTGGCTCTTGAGCACAGAGGTGATGTTACCGAGGTCGGTCAACTGATAAGCTGTAGTACCGGCAATGGGGAGGAAGTACTTCTCATTGTTGCGGTTGAGCTGATAGTTGAAGCGGTCGCTGATGCTGAACTGCTTGGTGATCTGGTACTTGGGACTTACGTTGATGTTGATAGAGGTAAGCTCTGCAAAGTTCTTGTTCTTACCATCACCGTTGGCAATCACCCAGTAGGGGTTGCGCAGTGCCTCGTTGATACCAAGGCTCTTGGGATACTTGAAGGGATTCTGTACCCAAGTGGTGCTGTTGTTGGATGCGTACTTACCAGCATACTCCTTGCTGAGCATGAGCTTGCCGGTGGCATCGTCGTGATAGTAAGCATAGGGGCTGAGCATGGGGCTCTGAACCAGACCGAGCACGTTGGTAGAACCAATGTTCTGCATGTCATAGTTCTCGCTCCAACCCTGATCCAGGAGATGGAATGAGGTCTGGTTGTAGGCAATATCAAGACCGGTAGAGAGCTTCTCGGCAATCTTGATATCGGTGTTGAAGCGGAGGTTGAGGCGGCTCATATCGCTGCCAACCTGTGTACCATCAGCCTTGCTGTAACCCAGATTCAGTGAGTACATACCCACGTCATCACCACCCTCTACGCTGATCTTATAGTTCTGCACGAAGGTGTTCTGATACATATCCTTCTGCCAGTCGGTGTTGTTGTGGAACACGTCGTAGTAGTAGTTGGGATTGTCGTTGAGGAACGCAGTGTTGATGCTGTTGGTGTTGCCCAGATTGATGTCCTTGATTGTAGCAGTGAGGTCGCCCAAATAGGTGCGATACTGATTGCCATCGAGTACGCTGAGCTTCTTGGGAGTGAACTCAGCACCACCGTAGATGCGTACACCAATCTTGGTAGCCATGCTATGACCACGCTTGGTCTTGATGATAATCACACCATTGGCACCCTTGGCACCATAGAGTGTGGTAGCATTCTTGAGCACCTCGATGCTCTCGATGTTGTCGGGATCGATGCCTGCGAGTACGTTGTTGTAGAAGCCCTCGTGAAGGCTGGTACGGTTGTACTGGGGGTCAATCATGTTGCCATCGAGGATGATGAGGGGCTGAGCGTTGGCATTGAGCGAGTTGATACCACGGATATTGAGGTATGCACCCTGACCGGGCAGACCGCTGCGGCTTACGCTGTGTACGCTACCAGCGAGGAACTTCTCCACCTCAGTCTCGAGTGTCAGGCTGCTGGTCTCATCGAGCACGATACCATCGCGAGAGGTGATGGTGGTGCCATCGGTGTAGTAACCCTTGAGCTTGTCGGAGATGAGGGCTGCATTGACATCGCCATTCTTGATTGCTACCTGCTGCACGTTGTAGTCAGGTGAATAAAGATAGAGGCTGGTGACGAAGGTGGGCACCTCGATGCTGTAGGTACCATCCTCGTTGGTCAGTGTAGAGTATTTCTCATAGCCAAGGGCCTGTACACGCACACCACCGATGCCCTGCTTGGTGGACTCGTCGGTGATGGTACCCTTGACGGTCTGCATCTCATATTTCTTAGCATCTTCCTTTGCCCTGGCACGAGCACTGTAGACAACCTCGTCCTCAGTCTGAGCTACAACAGTAGCAGCGCCCATTCCAGAAAGCATCGCTATGCATACACCCGCACGGAGGGTGTTATGGAATATGTTTTTGCTTGTCATTTTCATTGTCTTCTTTTTATTAGTGGGACGACATTAGTCTTCTTTGCTCACCAAGATGATACGGTCGATACAGATATCGTTGCTGTATCCCTTCTTACGCTCGGAGCTGGTGGTCTTGGTAGTAATCTCAAGAGTGGGGAAGCACTGGAGCATGTTCTTATAGGTGTAGGGGAACTCGAAGTCCTGGAACAGCAGCAAGGTATCTACCTTCTCTCCCTGATAGTCGATCACGGGGCTGGTCACCTTGGCGTCCTTACCCTTGGCCGAACCATCGGTGTAGTAGAGAGTAGCAGTAATCTTATGCTTCAAGGGGATGGTGTCGCCATCTACCACCTGAGAAACGGTACCTACGGCGCTGAGGTCGATGGAGTCGGTACTGGTGCGGTAGTAATTGGGCACCATTACGAGATAGATATCGTACTTACCGCTCATGACGTCGCTCTCACTGTTCTCACCATGGGTTCCCTTGAGGGCAAAGGTGAACTTGGGGTTACCACTGGCACCCTGGGGGTAGATGTAGTAGAAGTCATCCTCGCTGACACGACCGGTCTCACCAATCCACTTGGCAGCAGCAGAGTTGCTGAAACCGATAGAAGTACCGGTACCAGTAGCGTTGGCGCTATTGTAGAGACTTCTCCAACCAATCTCAACGAAGAGGTCGGGCTTGTAGAGCTTGTGGGGAACGGGCCAGTTGTTGGTCACAATACCCACACCATTACTCATCTCAATCTGTGTACCTTCGAAGAGAGAGCTCTTATTCCAATTTGCATCACTGCGGAGGGTATCACCAAAGGTATTGAGAACGTACTCAGCGCTTGCACCCTTCTCTGCCATAAAGTCGTCAATGTTCCAAAGATTCTTGTCGGCACGAGGCTGCTTGTTGACATTGAAGCAAAGGGGAGAGATGATATCCATATCGATGTTGGCCTTCTTGAGAGAGTCAACGTTGGCCACCTCGCGGGTCACATCTGTAGTACCCTGGTTACCCTTCTCCTTGTCCGCATAGATAGGAGCGTACTTGTAGAGGCCCTCCAACTTGTTGTAGGCGGCCTGCCATGCTGCATCAGTAGGCATCACGAGGATGAACACAGAGTCTTCAGCCTCGATGTTGGCACCAAAGCTCTCTTGGTAGCTCAAGTACTGGTCGATATTTGAGTTAGAAGGGAAACGCTTATTGCCCATAAACATGGTGTTGGTGGTGAAGTATACGCTATCGATATAGGTGGGGTTACCATTGGCATCAGGTGTACCCTCCAAGGAAGCGTTCTCACTGAAGTAGGTAGTATCGGTAGCTATCACATAGTCGTGGAATCGAGAGATGTCGGTATGTGAGGCATCCTTCAAGTACTCATAGATGCTGTAGTTGAAGGGGATGCGGGTGCCAACGGTGTGGAGTGTACCATTGACAGCTGCAATGTTGCGCTGTGAGAGGGCAATGCCGTTCATGGTACCGGCAGCCTTGTCAAAGTCCATCTTCTTGCCATTGAGCATAGTGATGCGGCTTACCTCGTTACCAGTAGCAACATTGCGCCAGAGAGACATACAGTTGGCCATAATCTGCTGCTGCACGACATAGGGAGTAGTGGCGGTGGCTGCCTCCCACTGATCCCACTGAGCATCGGTCATAGAACTGTTCTCAGGAGCCCAGACGGTGAGGAGCTGGGTGCCATTGAGCATGTCCTTGAAGGTGAATACCGAGCCATCAGTGTTCTTCAGAGGGTGCTTCTCGTCCTTGTAGTAAGGTGTCTTGGCAGCAATCTGAGCAAAACGCGAAAGGTTGGGATTCTCAGATATCTTCTGCCAGAGATTCTCTGTGGCAGAGGTACCTGCGCCACCCTCGTAGTGGTCATCCCAGGTGTCGGAGCAACCTGGCACAGCCAGAATGACTGAACCAAGGGCAATTGCTCCAATATATTGTTTCATTCTTTTCATAAATGTATTTATGCTATGAATTAGAATTTACTGTTGTTGATAATGGTAAGCGTAAGCTGCCTCAAGGACAGCTCTACGCTACCATGAATTGATTCGTTTCTAATGGGGACCTATGGTGAGATTACCAGATATCCTCGGGTGTCTGAGGATTGTCGTAGACCTCCTTAGCACAGAGCTCGAGGTAGTCCATGTAGAACTCCTTCTTCTCATCATCAAGTACGGACTTGAACTTCAAGTAGTAGGTCTTCTCCGGATACATGTACTCACGAACGATGATACGACGGATGGTATTGGCATCGCCACGAGCATAGGCATTACCACCAGGAGTGAAGGCGTAAAGCTGAGGACCCTTCATGAATCCGTTGTTACGCATCTTCTTGTCGATTTCTGCGTTGTAGTCGTCATCCTCCTGCTCGTCGAGCACCCAACCTACGATACTCTCGAAGGTACCAGCTGAGGTCTTGCGCTGGGTTCCACCCATGCGGAGGTCCAAGGGAATACCCATAGCGGAGAGGTTCTCCTTGGACTCACCGAAGTATACCTGACACATACCGCGTAACTGAGACTCGGTCTGTACGGCGTAGCGGATCTCGTAAGTGCCCTCCTTGGGTACGGGAGGCAACTTGAAGGTCATCTCGTAGCGACCTACTACGTTGACCTCATCGCCCTGCCAGTTCTTCCAGTTGAGGCCCAAACCAAGCAGATAGTAGAACTGGCTACCCTCTGCAATATTGAGGTTCTCACAATACTGGTAAACATTGTCGTTAGGCATACCAACACACATGTTCTTATTAGCACCTACACGGTCAGCACGGATGTCGTTGTTCATCCACTCAGGGAACATAGACGAAACGTCGAAACGCAGACGCTGCTTCTGGAGGTTAGTGCGTGTGGTCTCATCGTAAGCAAGTACGCCATCGATGGGATAGATGTAACCATTGAGTACGTTCTGACACTTCTCGGTGTTGACTACAAAACCGCGGTTAGCTGCAGAGCAACTTACCTCCTTCATCTTACCGTGACGGCCGTTGTCGAGTTCGGGGAAACGGTTGATGAAGATCTCACCACTACCCTCACAAGAGTAAGCCTTGCCACACTGGTAAAGCTTCAGGAGTCGACGCTCACCCATAGTTGTATAGAGCTCATAGGTAGGTACGGTGAAGCTGGTAGAGGTCTTGTAGTTATAGCCCATCTCGTTGTAGTGGATCACGAGCTTATCAACAGGCAGACGCATGGGAAGGATGTGGTAAGTGATGAACTGGTTGAGAACATTCTTTTCATCCTTATAGTCTGTGTTGTCGAGAGCGTTGGGATAGAAGCCCTGCTGAACGACCCATGCCTGGATGTCCTCAGGAGTAATCTGTGATACGGGCTTGCCAAGGGTAGCCTCCCAGAACTCGTCAGTCTCGGTGAAGATGGTGAAACCATACTTACGGTGCTCAGGCAAGTAGCCAGCACGGCCAAATGAGGGATGGTTGGGGAGGTCGGTAATGGCCTGGCTCAGATAGAGCTGCTCATATACCTCGTCCTTGACCTTGCTCAGAGTGTCAAAGAGACCGCAGGCCTCGAGCATCTTAGCGGTAACGATGAAACCTACCTCGTTGGTCTCGATATAGGTCTTCATGATATCAGCCAAGGTCTCGTTGCTGGGAGCAATAACCGTATGTACCTCGTGGATGTAACCGTTGGTGGCGATGATGTCACGGTTGCGGAGGTCGATAAGCGAACCGCCGAGCACGTTACCGGCATCGTCCTTGGTACCATTCACATAGAGGCTGTCGGGGTTGTTGCCATAGTTGACAGTGAGCTTACGCTCATTCATGTTGGCAAGATTGAACTCCTTGGTATCCTCAGGGAAGCCACTGGTCTGGTAGGCGTCCACCTCGTCACCGCCATCGATGATACTGTTGAAGACAATCACCTTGCGGATAGAGTCGAGCTGCTGCTCATCGCGGAAGCCGTCCCAGGAGGCCTGACTGATAATACCCTTGCTGCAGAGCGTATCGAGGTATTCCTGGATAGCCTGGTTGTTGGGGGCAAACACCGTGTAGTGGCCACGAGCAGACATCAACTGAAGCACAGTTGACTGGCTGCGGCTACTGATGTTGACCTCATCAAGCAGCTTGTAGTATTGGCTAAAATTCTCATGCTTCTTCAGGTAGCTGGCTACAGTCTCCTCGGTGAAGGTGTAACGGTTGGACATATCAATGTCATCCTGACAACCTACCGTAAGACCGATGCACACCATAGCAAGCATGGAATATACATATCGTTTGATCTTATTCATGATAATTTCATATTAAAGGATTAGTCTGGAATTACTGATCATAGGTAGACTTGTTCCATACGGGGTTCTGCTCAAGCTTACCCTCGCTGGCCTTAATCTCCATGTAGTAAATGATGTTGTAGAGACCGTAACGGTTCTTGAAACGATTCTTCAAGGTTGCATAGCTATTGTTGAACTCGTTGCGGAGGAACTTGTCAACCATCATGTCAACACCAGCCTTACCATTACCAATCTGGTCTTCCTCAGTCCACTCGCGGGGATCCTGAGTGCCGTTCTTACCGCCTGCATTACGCTCTGCGAAACGCACGAGGTCGAACCAGCGCTTACCCTCACCGAAGAACTCAAGCTGACGCTCGTTCATGACTGCAATCTCCTTGGTGGCTGCTGTGGGGTAGTTGCCCATTGTGCCAGCAGTAGTACCTGCAGGCTTGGTACCATCGGCGTTCATTACGTTCTCTACAGGCTGTGAGGTAACTGAACGGTCATCGTTGCAGTACCAGCGACGGTGGATGGCATTGACATAGCGCATAGCCTCATTGTCCTGACCGATTGCTACGAGAGCCTCTGCCTTCTGAAGCATCATATCGCTCATGCGATAGATAATCCAGTTGCAATACTCATTGTCATATCTTGCGATCTTGAGGTCTGAACACTTCTTAGACTCGGTAATCAGAGGAGTGATACCTGACCACTTGAAGCAGTAGAGGCCAGGGAGGTTCTGTGACTGACCCAGCACCTTATCCCATGCAGAGAACCACACGCGGCTATCGCGTGAGCGGAGTGCATCGTCAGTGTAGATAGCTCCAAGGGCACCCTGACTGATAGCCAAGTGTACCTTGTCACCATAACCCCACTGGCTGGTCACAACAGTGTTCTTACGTGAGTCAGAAGCATTGAACTGCAACTCGAAGATGCTCTCATCGCTGTTGCCCTGTGAGAAGATACTACTGTAAGCATACAGACGGGGAGTAGCACCATTGATGAAGTTGTCGAACTTGTTCTTATACATATTACAGTTCTGGAGGCCATAGTTGACAACCTCATCTACACTATTACCGAAGCCCTTGTTGTTCTCCTCGGTCTGGTCTGCAAGTGACTTGAGAGCAAGATCTGCATAGTCAATACAGAGCTGGTAGTCACCACGTACGCTGTGGGCAGAGAGTTCACCCATACGGCCGGGGATGCTATTGATAGTGAAGGTGTCAGCAGACTCCAAACCCCAGCGGCCCTGGTGGAGCGAAGCACGCCAAAGATACATATCGCTCAGCATAGCATAGATGGCAGAGTTGGTAATCATACCCTTGGTGTCGCGGATATTGGTGAAACGGTTGCGGGCACGGCCCTTCACACTCTCAAGGTCGGTGATGAGCGAGTCGAGAACAACAAGCTGATTGGTAGCACCAAAAGACTGTACCTGTGTGTCATTGTTGACCACCTTGGTAGAATAAGGCACGTCCTTGAAAGAGCGAATCAAGTAGAAGTAGTTCAACGCACGAAGTGCGGTGATCTCAGCCTTCATCTGGTTCCACTCAGCAGTAGTAAACTGCTTATCCTTGTCGAGCACCTCAGCACCATGCTGGAGCACCTTGTTGCAGTAGTTGATGGTAGTGTAGAAGCCACTCCAGTCGAAGTAGGTAGATGCAGAGTCGCGGTCGATCTTACCATCACGAATCTCCTGATAGAGCTGAGCAGTACCGGTCTCGGTATCTGCTGAGCTCAAGGTGTAAGAGTCGGAACGGAGATCGCCCCAAAGCACCATCTTGTCGAGAGTGCTGCACATCTGCTTGTAGGTGGCATAGCGCACACCCTCAAGGTCAGTCTTGTCCTCCCAGAAGTTCTCCTCGACAACCTGTGTCTGAGGATATACGGTCAGCCAATCCTGGCATGAGGTGGTGGCCAATGCAGCCACACCCATAAGGCAGGTAGCCTTGAATATTTTAGTTACATTTTTCATTGCTATTCGATTTTAGAAACCAAGGTTTATGCTGCAAGTAAATGATCTTGAACGTGGAGTCTTACTGTTGTCAGTAGCCACGGCAAAACCACCAATACCAACCTCAGGATCCACACCAGTGTACTTGGTCCAGCAGAAGAGGTTGTTGATTGTTGCAGAGAGATTGCAAGAACGGATACCACACTTCTTCATCCATGCAGCCTTGTTGTCGAAGTTGTACTTCAACTGGATGTACTGCAGACGGAGATAGTTACCATCCTCAACGTAACGGTCAGAGGGCAGTGAGTTGTAGCTCTTGTAACCGTTGACTTCAGTGAGGGCACGAGGAATTTCAGTGATATCACCATTCTTTCTCCAACGCCAGGTTGTAGCGTAGCTCTGGTTGGTGTTGTAGAGCATGCTCTCATAGTTAGCACGTGCGAGGTTGATAATCTGGTTGCCGAGACGGAAGTTGAATGAAGCATTCAGCTCGAAGCGGTCGTAGTAGAGGTTGATACCGAAACCACCATAGCACTTGGGGTTAGAGTTGCCGAGGTATACCATATCGTAGCGGTCGATAGAACCGTCGTGGTTGATATCCTCATAGATGGCATCACCACCCTGGAACTGCTTGCGGCTACCCTCATTGTAGCAGTAGTACATGGGCAATGGATTACCGCGGGCATCTGTCAGCATATTGCCATCAGCATCCTTGGCGATAGGACAAGTGGTGTTGGCATCACCACGGCGGAGGGCAGCAGCAGCGGTATTGATGGGGTTGCCGCTACCGTCGTAACCAGTACCATAAAGACGAGCGTCGTCCACGTTGTCGCAGGGAAGGCCGGTACGGCTATCGATCTCAGCATAACCATAGCTGCGGAAAGAAGCTGCGGTGTAGCCATTGTGCTCGTAGTCGTAGCGGTAAACGCCCTGATACTTGAGGCCGTAGATAGAACCGAGTGCGTTGTTGATCTGTACACGCTTGTTATAGCTGAGGTTGGTGGGATTCCAGGTCTCGCTACCATTGAGGTTCTCGAGAATCAGGGGATCCATCTCCTCAACGGTGTTGAAGTTCTGTGATACGTTGCCACGGAGCTTCATGGCGAACTTACCTACCTTAGCAAACTTAGAAGTGCTGGCGTTCAACTCCCAACCCTTGTTGCGCATCTGACCGGCGTTAACCCAACTGAGTGAACTGAAACCGTTGGCACTTGAAATACGCTTGCCGGTCATGAGCAGATCGGTGGTCTTCTTGTTGTAGACCTCAAACTCGAAGTTCAAGAGGTCATCGAGCAAACCGAGGGTGAAACCAAGGTTCCACTGAGCAGTCTTCTCCCACTTCAGGTTGGTCAGAGAGAGATTGTTGGGCACTACAACAGAGTGACCGTTGTAGTAACCTGCTGAGCTGTACTTGTTGTACTGGTTACCACCAGCGCCACCGGTGTTACCTGTGATACCCCATGTGGGACGGAATGCCAACATGCTGATAACCTTCTTGGTCTTCTCCATGAAGGGCTCATCGATAATGTTCCAACGAGCACCTACTGAGGGGAAGGTACCGTACTTATGGCCGCGGCCGAATGCCGTGCTACCATCTGTACGTACACTAACGTCTACTGAGTACTTAGACTTATAAGAATAGTGCAACTGCTCGAAGAAGCTATGGCTTCTCCACTCGTTGTTACCTGCGCTTGCACCAGTCAAAAGAGCGATAACGGTGGGATCAGAGATACCATCGGGTACGTTCCAGAGACCGAGGTACTGAGAAGAACTGTTACCAGTTTCCATCTCAAAACGGGCCATACCAGAGAGGCTATGGTCAGTGTTCTTGAAGTGAGAGTAGTAACGGATATCGTGACGAGTTGTGAACGAGAGTGACTTGTACTCGTTGTTTGATACCACGTTACGATCGTTGTTGGTCAGTTTAGCAGCATTGTCTCCACCCCATACCCAAGGCATAGTCTTGAGCTCAGAGGGACAGAACTGGTCATCAGAGGTGTTGAAGATACCGAGCTGCACGTCACCAACGTAGTTGATCTGATGCTGCTCAGAGTCCTTACCCCAGAGCTTGTACTCAATGCTGAACTGAGGAGTCAAGTTGTACTGGGTCTGCTTCCACCATGCCTTGTAAGCACGGGCCACGGGGTTACCGTTTGCGAATATGTCGCGGAGCTCATAAGAAGTCATGGTACCGTCGTTGTCGATACGATCGGTAGAAGAACCGCTAAGCTTAGCGGCGAGGGGGAACATATTAAAGTAGTTACCGGTCAGGTTACCTGCAGCATCATACTCGTAGATGCTCATGTTGGGCATAGCAGTGTAAGCACGAGCAAGAATGTCATTACCATAGTTCTTGTGGTTAGTGGTAAATGTCATGTTGATGTTCGAGCTGAACTTGATACGGTCACTTACCCAGTAGTCGAGGGCAGTAGACTCGGTGAACTGATCCATCTTCTGACCGATGATAGAACCGATAGACTTGTTGTAACCAGCGCCAATACGGAAGGTAGCCTTCTCACCACCACCAGCAAGGTTGATATAGTAGCGGTGCTCCTTACCGAACTGCTTAACTGCATCTACCCAGTCAGTGTTGTGGCTGAAATGGTTGTAGATGTAGGGACGCTCAGTGTTATAATCCAACTCATCGATATGAGTTGCAGTCTGGGTGGGGTTGAAGTAAGCCTCCTTGAGCATCATGGTGTAACCATCACCATTGAGCATCTTGTAACCGTCGGGCTGCCAGGTACCATTGAACTTGTAGCTGAAGTTCACCTGGGTCTTACCACGATGACCACGGCGGAGCTTAATCTCGATAACACCATTAGAACCGCGAACACCCCACTTTGCAGCAGTAGCAGCGTCCTTGAGTACAGTGATGCTCTCGATATCCTCGGTATTAACGTTGAGCAGAGTTGAGAACTGCTCCTCGTTGTCCATATCCTCGAAGTTGATGGTCTGTGCATCCTCGGGAAGCTCAAAGATATGGTCGTTAACAACGATCAGAGGCTGAGCGTTACCGTTGATGGTAGTAGTACCACGCAGACGCATGGTAGTACCCGAACCAAGGTTACCTGAGTTGGCGACGATATCAAGACCAGCAATCTGGCCCTGAAGAGCCTGGTCTACAGACTCGAACGCAAGACCTTCCATGTCGTCCATGCTGAACTTCTGTACAGCACCAGAGAACTCACGAGCGGGAATATCGAGACCCGAGGTAGGAGCCTTCTTCTTGGTGGTGATGACAACGTCCTTCAATGTGGTATTATTGTCGGACATCGTAATCTTGTAGACAGTCTTATTAATAGGCAACACCTGATCCTGGAAGCCTACGAATTTAAATCTCAGTTTGTTCTTTGCATTCTTGACATTCATGGTAAAGTTACCATTCATATCAGTAGTAGCCGAACTTACGATACGGTTGTTGGCATCAATCTCAGCAACCTGTACACCTGGCAATACGTCAATATCGTCAGATACAGTACCAGAAATACGGCTAATCTGTGCACTTGCAGGGATTGCTACCATGGCAACAATCCAAATCAATAGAAACTTTATATACTTGTTCATGGCAGTGTGTTTTAATATATTCCGTATCTCTTCAAATATTGCTTGCAATCGCCCTCTGTAGCCCATGTGCTATCGTGACGACCATTGACAAGGGCAGTGTGGTTGAGCGTACCAGGAATCTGATGGAGCACAGCGAAACTACTACCATCGATGGTGATACCATTCATAGTGGTAGGATCCTGGGTGGGCGACTTGCTACAACTTACGTCGCGGGCCATCACATTGACCTTGCCGGTAGCAGTGATCCATGCACCACTATTGGCATCCTTCACCTGAAGCACACCATTAGAGGGGCGCTGGAAGTGAATCTTGCAGAACAGACCCTTGATGTTGTCGTAACTTGCAGTTACGTACTCAGTAGAGGGGAATGTGCTGTGGTCAACGAACACACTGTTATCAGCGAAGTGATAACGAACAAAATTAATAAGGTATGTAATCTTAGTCTGCAGACGGAGGCTATCGGCACCATTGAGCAAGTGCTGGTCAATAGAATCCTTGTCGCAGGCATCATAGTCAGCCTTGATATCATCCCATGTGGGCAGACCATTGGCAATAGCATCGGTCACGGCTGAGTTTGTGGGAACAAGTACGGTGTAACGGTAGTTATTGAAGAACTGTACGTTAAAGTCGGGACCATTGTCGTTGACAAAGATCTGGTACTTCTTGAGCTCAGCCTTCTGCTGTGAGGGGGTCAGGTTGGTCTCATCTACCAGACCACAAGCACGTACAATCTCCTCATCAGTCTCGGTGAGATTGAAGAACTCGCCGTAGTCAGGACTGGTGAAGGTACCGTCGTTGGTCAGGATACTATAAACACTCTTAGCCGAGGGAACGATAGGACTATCGAGTATATAGGTGGTACCATTGCTCATCTCGTGCATATCGGTTACGTTGGTAGTGGTCACACCCTTAGCAACGCTATAAGCGTTCTTGTTCTCAGGAGCGATAGAGCCGTCAACACCAGCAGCTACGTTCTCAAGCTGGAATCCACCCTGAACCTTAACGACCTTGCCACCGCTACGGGTAACTTTAAGGCCCGAACCATTCTTGGTCACGTAGTACTCATCCTCTGAGCTGTTGATTTCCTGCTGTCCGTTCTCGAGCACAATAGTGTGGCTCTCGAGGATATCCTTCAGACGGTTGGTAATCTCACCATTGGTCATCTTCTCGAGGTTGTACAGCTTACCAATCTCACCAGTATTGGGGCTATACGCGTACATATTATATCCTATGGGGAAATTCTTGCTGTTGTAGTAGAGGTGCAACACGCGCGACTTGGTGTTCTTGAAGCTGACGGGATCGTAGTAGTAACGAAGAGCATCGTCGCTGGGGAGGAAGAACACGAAGCGGCTCTGCATAGCCTTGAGGTATGCATAATAGTTCAGACCCATATAGTCAGTAGCAGTGGTCGAACCATTATAGATAGCCCAACGCATAACGAGGTTATCCTTGCTAATGTAAGCAGGAGCGGTCACAGATGTGTAGTCAGCAGGACCGTACACCTTATCAGTGATGTAGATTACACCATTGTTGGCCAGCAGGCTTCCGGTGATGTGGTTTACATCCTCAGGATAGAAAATCTGCTCTTGAGCATCGTCGCGCAGTTTGGTCATCTTGCTGGGCACACTGCTCACAAAACTTTTAAACATGATAATATTAATCAGAGACTTCAAAGTAGAGATGGGTATCTGATCAATGTTCTGATAAAGCTTCTTGTAATCCTCAGCTGTAGGGTTAGTGAGGCTTGAATAGGTCACAGTAGGATCACAGTAGGTCTGGATCAACTGCCAACCACCACCTCCTTCGGTGAAGTACTTCCAGAGAGCTGCATCGCTAGGTACAAACATAGAAGCCATGTCATACTGAGCAGAAGACTTCTCGTCATAGAATGCATTGAATGCTGGGTCAAACTTCAGGCCGACATCGGTAGAAGAAGAGTCGCGGAAGGTTTCTCCATAAGGATCCTTCTGCAATGCGCGATGGCCCTTACTAAGATCTGAGAAGTAGCGCTTCTCAAAGATAGAGTCAATATGCTCACCACCCTTAGCATCCATCAAGTCGTTGTATGCTTTGGTTACCGCTGAACTATAGAAGGGAGCACTCCAACGGTCAATCATGTGGCTAAAGATATTGGTCTGTCCGTTGGTACGGAGCATCTCAGCCATGTTGGGCAGGGGAGTAAGCACCTTCTCGGTGATGTTAACGTAACCGTTCTCGCATACGCCGTCCTTATCCTTGAGGAGGGCGTCATAGATGTGCACGTCGCTGGTGACGCGCTCACGTCCCATGAAGATCTTAAAGTCGTTGTCGTTGACGCTGTTCTTGGTCATGTGCTCACTGGTGAAGTGAACCATCATGCTGGCTGAGTCATCCACGAGGTAGATACCCTTACCACCATTCTCGCTGCGGAAACGAGCCCAGTAGTCTGTCTCTCCGTTCTTGAGGTTGTAGTTGATGGGAAGCGACTCTCCATCAAGGAAGGTGATAGAGTCGGTGGCCTCGACATCAGTGTAGCGGCGCATGTACTCGCCACGCTGCACGTTGCTGCCCTCGCTACTGGCCAGATTCTCCATAACGATGGCATTGTTAAGCATACTGGTGTGAATCAGCAGCTTCTTCTGAGCTACACTCAGTTTCTCGTAGCTGGTAGCACCATGCCAGGGATTGCTTGTGGGCAGGGTGGCATTCTTCTGGAAGAAGGCCTGCCATGCTGCATCATCAGCAACAAACACTGTTTTCGAACCAGTACGCGAGAGTACCTCAGTGAGAGGACGTGCATTGGTGGGATTCACGTCAGGGTCTGCAAGCAGGCGGAGGTAATTAGAGAAATTACCCTTCTCCTGGAGACTGTGGTAGATACTTGAGTTGAGCCAGCTTGGCTTCTCATCATCCAACAGGTACTCATCCTTGCATGATGACGTTGCACCGCATGCAGCCAGTAAGATGAGCATCCAAGATGTCTTCTTACACATTTTGCTTAAACGGTTTCTCATACACATTGAATTAGGTTTTGTTTATTATTGATTTTTGTTGTTTTTCGAAGAATGTACGTAGTACATGCATTTAATAAAGCAAATTTAAGCCTTTTTACCCTAATTACGAAGAATGATTAAACCAATCACCTAATTATTAACATGTATTAACAGATTTGACGGCGGTTCACGTTAAAAAAGGGCGATTTGCCCTACGCAAACCGCCCTATTGCTAAATAAGTGTTAACAAAACACACTTTAAAGTGTGCTATAATCACTTGATGAAGACCTTCTTTCCGTTTACGACATATATACCCTTTGTGGGATTGATGACACGTCGGCCAGTGAGGTCATATATAACATTCGCATGCAACGATTGATTAGCAGGCTGTATGGCCTCTACTGGAGTAACAGTCTCAGCATCGATACCTCCGTAGCAGAAGAGACGGAAGTTGTCGAAACAAGTCCAATAGCCTGTTCCTGCAGTGCCCTTGATGCCAAGTTTTATTGTAGCCAACGTACTGGTCGTTATGAGCAAACTATTGTCATAAAGGCCCTTCTTAAAATAGGCAGCTGCCGACGACATCGTGTTGGGAATGTAGAGGTTATCTATAGCTAAACACTCGGAATGAGGACGCGATTTTGAAGCCTCTTCATAGATATTACGAAGCTTTACATTTTTTGTCTTTGCGTACAGAATAGCATTAACATTATTTACACCATTTTGTATGTAGTCATAGTACAAATCATCCAAAGTACCAGGGCGCTGGAATGCCTGTACTCTTACCCCATATGTAGCCTTTGGAAGTTTGATTTTTGTAGTCTGATTGAAGTCAAAAGTGGTCTGATAAAATTCACAGCAAGAGTTCATCCAATCTGCACTGATGCTCCATCCTGCACTACTGGTGGCAAAGTCAGGATTAACTAACAAGAAGGTCAGATCAAAGGGTTCTGCTGCACTGGCGGGTGAGACGTTAGTAAGGAAGTCCTGAAGGCCCGTTACGACGTTGTCGATATGCGTCTGGATTCGCGAAATAGAGGAATAATCCTCTGCTGATTCAGCGATAAAGAGTATATCTTCCAAATCGCTGTCGATAGTCTCCAAAGATGTCTCTTCCGTGCGTACTACATGGGGGACCTCTGCCACCTTTCGCACATTGGATATCAGGGCTGTCAGTTCAGATGCCATGGCACTTACTGCGGCCTTTTCTACCTTCTCTATCTCTTCAGAGGTAAGGAAGAACCACTGTTGGTTAGTAGCGCTATTAGAAGCGTTAAATTTGGTTGCCGAAATGCTACCTGCAGCAGAGCACTGCATGGAGGGATGGCCGCTTTGGTTATTCTTAATCACCCAGTAAGCAGAGCCCTTATAGTCACCGTAGGCGGTCTTCTGACGTGCAGGCATTAGCATAAACTCCTCAGAAGAAGTGGGACCATTTGTCTTGGTCACGGTTTTGATGCCTGTACTACTATATGTAAAGTACTTACCCGAACCTACATTTTGTATGTGATAGAGAGCTGTGCGAGGGTTGTAGGTAACGTACCAGGCATAGGTATCATCTCCTACCACCTCCTCTGCCGATGCGTCCTTGTATTTGAGTATACCTGTAGCTGTAGTGCAAAGATAGCGTGTCAGCGTGCCACAGGTCTCGTCTGCCACCTTTATATAGTACTTGGTGCTATCGTCCTGAGTAAAGGTGTAGGACGGAGCAGCAAAGCCCATTGACGAAGTGGCTATGATGCCATCCTGGTGCATGGCATGGGTGATGAGCGCATTACCCCAGTAAAGCAGCTGATTAGAGGGCTGGTAGCTGTCCTCGTGGGCACCGTTGATACCATAGCCATACTTCAGCGTACCGCTCGTAGTGCCTGCCCACATGTGGGTGCCGTCACCTTGCATAAAGGCAGCATCGTTATTCTCAAGGAATTGCACCATCTTGGTAGCTCTGGGACCGAGCCACTTACCACTACTGGTGTTCGAACGAAGGTTGGCATTGTTGTACCATTCCCCTGTCGTACCAATACCCACGCCGTGATTAGTCTCGTGGAGCAAGGTACCCGTCTGCTGATAGGGCGTGTTCTGGCTCACACGCATCCATCCACCATACGAACAGTCAGCCGTGCCACCTCCGGCACCTGCACCAGGGACATAGTGCACGTTGAGGTTGATACCCTTGATGTTGCAGAGGTTGTTGTACATCCACACACACTCTTGCATAGCAGAATTGATACGATAGTTTGTCTCAGCATCACCTTTGTAGTCATACTGACAGGTCACGGATCCCTTGGGCAGGGTGGCAACCTTGACCACGTCGCCGTAAGCCAACTGATAGCCTCCGGAAAGCGCATACGCACGCACATAGTATATGGTACCTGGTTCGAGTCCCTCCATGCGATAAAGATTGCCTGTTTCGGTGAAGCATGTAGTGGTCTTATCGTCAAAGATGGTGGGATTAGGCGATGTGCTCCAGCAGAAACCACGCTCTTTGATGGTAGCTCCGTTAGTATTCACAGTACTGCGTCCAAGCAGGATGGTGCTACCCATAGCCACGTAGGGATTAGTGGTCACCTTAGGGGTGGCACCGGTAGCGTTCTCAATGTTGGAACGCAAGGTGGCTACTTCCTCATCCACACGTGCTTGTTCCTGGGCAAGACTATCCGCATTTACTCCATTATAGTATAAGCGGAAATTATCCACAGCCACCCAGTTTCCTGTACAGCTCTGTAGCTTTACACCGATATCCAAAGAAGCGTTCTCCACGGCGGTGAATACGACAGAATACTGTGCAGAATCGCTTATCTCCACCTGGCTCTTGCCAGCATAGAGATAGGCCCCAGTCTGCTGATTACCAGCAGCTCCCTGCTGCAGGTTCTGAGCTCCTGCCACAAGGGTATAGGTACCGGCAGGTAGGTGACGCAGCGTCTGCTTGATACCAGCGTTGGTACCGAGTTTACTTCCCGAACTCTTCCACAGTTCGAGGAACACTTCCCCACTCTTCTGCGAGAAGTTGCTGCCTACACTAAACGTAAACTTACCGGTATTGACCCATCCGGCAAAGCGTGCCCCAAAGTCGGGGTTCTCGATATACTTCTTAGTAACATCGGTCTGGCCCATCAGCGATGTCGAAAGGGTTAGACCGAGTATTGTTATTATTGTCTTCTTCATTATTTTACCACTACTTTAGATGTATGTTTGCCATCGGTCACTACATATACACCGGCAGGCAACTGCTTATTGAGGGCCACCTGCTTACCGTCTGCTCCGTAGGCCTTGATACGCTTATCGGTGGTCTTGATCACACCGTTCTCTACGTGCAAGTTACTGCTGATTGCTATCGTCTCAAGCGCGGTGGGATTGAGCACAGGAGCATCATCAACCTCAGCGTCAGGATTGTCGCTTACGATAAACCATCCCACGTAGTCACCATTGCGGCTGGCGATATTACCCTCTGTGACGGAAGTATTGGTGCCATCTACCTGGCGACGAATATTGAGACTATACACACCCTCAGCTGTACTGTTGGTGGTATGGAGACGGAATACACTCGCCTTGCCGTAGTTGTGAGTCTGTGGCGCAGCGATGATGGTGGGATTCTGCAAATGGAGAGTGTCACCAGCCTCATTGAGGATAGCCACATTCTGGCGTGCAGTACCTCCCACGCGAGTCTTGTCATTACGACCAACGGTGAGCATCTTGCCACCCCCCACATTTACCTGACCAGGTGTAGCTGCAAAGTAGTTGACATTCTGTCCCTGGAAGACACCAGTAGCAGCCTCTTGACGCACGAGGCGCACCTTGAAACCGGTATTGGTAATATCATACACCTTAACGGTGACGGGAGCATAACTGGCAATCGAGGTGTTCTGTTGAGCCACCACTACGGGTGTGACACCCTCGGGGAAGGCTTCAGGGAAGGTCACCTCCACCTCATCACCCTTCACCATGCCTACCTTCTGGGTAATGAGCATGAAGTCGTCAGTGATGTGGTATACGGTATCACCGGGCAAGCAGAGGTAGTCTATGGTCTCGGGGTTGGCAAAGTCAACAGGTGTCTCGAGAGCCCAGGGATGGAAGCGAAACTTAAAGCTTCTGGTCGAGAGAGCCTGCACCTGATTGGTGATACCATTAGCCGCATTCTTGTTGCTGACCATACCCATCACCACGAATGGGGCTGTCTCCTGGGGCTCGATGTCTGTCTGTACACTTCCGGTGTCGCCTATCTTGAGCTGACCATACTGCAATGTACCTACGGCATTGGCTGCTGAGATGGTGCATGAGGTCTCGTTGGTGACATACTTTCGTGTACCGTCTACATACACGACCACACGGTATTCGTGCAAGCCAGCCTCCTGAGGTTTATCTACGTAGGTATACTCGAGGGCAGCCTTACTGTTCTGATCCTTGGGAGCAATGGTATCGAGGGCGACGTAGCGCGAAGTACCGGGACGCCTCACTTCGACGAGCATGTAGTCGATCATATCACCGTTGGGATCGCTCCAAGCCAGTTCCATATAGCCAGTACGTTTGGTGTATGCGCCGGTCAATTCGCCAGGCTCAGAATACACAATCTTGGGGGCGTAGTCGTAGCGTGGGTCATAAGCCAGTCCAGTCTCCATTTGTGCGTAGTACTCGCCGAGCTTGGTGAGTTTGCCATCGTGCCAGATATGTGTACCGGCAGCCTCACTGTTCCAGTAGTAGTAGCGCTCCACGCGTGGGTTGCTGTTGAGCACTTCGAGGATGGGTTTGGTATTGTCGAGCAGCACCTTCTGATTGGCATCGCTCACGCTACCTGGGTCGCTCACAGCACCCCAGAATCCGTTGTGGCCCCACGACGAGCCCCACACCCACTCTGATATCCAGATGGGACGACCGTTGGCATACGTGTCGCTGTACCAGTTGAGGTTGTTGAAGGTGCCAGCGTTCCAGTAACAGTGGAGGTCGAGGATGTCGCATCGCCATCCGCGCTTGTCAATCTCGGTCATAAACTCCTTGAGGTGGTTCATACTGCCGTCATGGCTCGACTCGGAGCAAAGTCGCATACCGGTGCGCATGAGATTCTGCCAATTGTTGAGCACAGTCTCCACGCTCTGTGGATGATCATCGGCCGAGTTTCCAGGCTCGTTATTGGTCTTCATGTGGCACGATCCGTCCACACTGCCGCAGGTAGCTGCCGAGGGCCAATCCTCGTAGATATGATTAGGCACCCACTCCACGTCAGGCATGAGCGACGAATTGCCCTGAGCCCAGTCGAAACATGAGGTGGTGCGAAGTGCCTCGTTGGCATCACGTCCGGTGTGGTGCACACCAGCCTTGGATGCATTATGCCACTTAAAGAGGCGGTAAGATGAAATCTTGCCATTGAGGGGAGCAGGCACAATGGGTATCTCGAGGTCCTCGAGATCGGCTATGAAGCAGCGGCTATAGCCCCATCCACCCGTACCGATGGCAAAGGTGACCATGTAGCCACGCTTAAGCTTGAAACTCTTAATCTGATTGTTGAGCTGTGCCTTGGAGAGTGTCTTCATGAAACCTCCGGTATGACCCTCGGTGTAGGTGTTGACGTTCTCGCCTCCGTAGTTCTCCTCAGTGTAGCAAGTGAGGGGTTTGTAGTTGGCACTGTAGGGGAACACGATGGCTCCGCGATTGAACATCTTCACCTGGCAGTTCTGTCCGTCGACAGCCTTCTGTCCGTTAATATAGATATGGTCCATCTGCTCAGCGATGACGCGACTGGGGCGGATATCCTTGAAGATGAGTACAGCATGCTCTGTATTCTGGATGTCCACACTACCAGCAGTAGCAAAGGGAGTAGTGCTGGTGATGACGTAATCCACATCGTCGGTCAGAGCCACGGCTTGTGTCACCTGCTCAACGGTGGTAGTGGTGTTCTTGGCCCATAGTGAGGTTGCCATTGAGAGCGCCGCTATGGCAAGGAGAAATTGCTTTTTCATTTGTCGTAGTATTTGTAGGTGTGAGTTTGTTGGAAGAGGGAGGAGTTGATTATCCTGCAGAAACCAGAACATAACCACTAAAACCGGAATACCCGGATAGGCCAGGTGTGGTCTATCCGGAGTATTCAGGCTGTTTATTTCTTGAAGTACTGCTGCAAGCGCTTCTGCTGAGCCTTGTAGGCCTTAAGGCTTGCGGGACCATTGAGGGTGGCCTCAATCTCAGCAATCATAGCATCACGGTTGTCAAGCTGATAGAGCGTAAGGGTGGGCACAGAGCGTGTCTTGAGATTCTCCTTGGCTTTCTGCAAGTCATCCCATGCGGTGAGGAGGTCGAGCTCGCTCTGGGTGATGGCAATGACGGTGCCGTGACGGGGTGTAAACTTACCGCTGGTCTTGGTGTTCTGTACCATCTTGAAGGTCTTGAGGTCGGTACTCTTGCAGAATTGGTAGTGACCATTGATATAGCAGTCGTACATCAGCACCCATGTACCATCGAAGAGACGGAATACGCCTGCACCCTCAACGGCCTCGTTGGTGTCCTGACAGAAACCAGGCTGGAGATCTGCTTCTGTGATGTTATGAAGACTCTTGACAATAAACTGCTTGATGCCCTTCTGACGCTGTCCTTCTGTCTTGAAGAACACATGGTAGAAACCGTCATCATCTCGCACGATATCAGTATCGATGCTGGCATTTTTGACATCGAAGAGCACCTTGGGCTCACCCTCGAGGTCACTGAAGTCAGCATTGGCATACTGGTAGTATACCTTGTCATAGGGGATGGTGCCATCGTCAGTAAGGAGGCTGTAGTAGACCATATACTTGCCTGCCTCCACGTCGTAGATGGTCTGGGGAGCCCATACACGGGTCACATTGGCAAAGTTGGTACCCTTATACTTCTCGGGGAAGTGGACAGTGTGGTGCTCCCACTTCAGCAGGTCACGGCTGCGCATGAGCACGAGTCCGCGGTTGCTGGCCCATCCCTGGTGGCTCTGCATGTCGGTCACCACCTGATAGAACCATCCGTCCTCGCCTCTAAGGATGTGTGGGTCGCGCACACACTTCTTCAGGGCGATGGTGTCGCTGGCAATGATGGGGCGTCCATCGTTCATTGGGGTGTAGTTCCATCCGTCATTGCTTAGGGCATAGCAAATCTGCTCGTCCTGGGGCGCATTACCGGTGAAGTAGGTGAAGAGATAGGCTACGTACTTGTCCTTAGCCATTGTCTGGCCCATAGCGAGGGCCGAAAGCGCCAATGCGCAAACAGTCTTTTTGATTAGTTTCATGATATTTTATTGTTTACCTTACACGTATTTGGTGTTACGGGCACAAATGTACAATAAAATATCGGTACGACCAAATTATCTCCGCTATATAATGTAAATCCTCTCTCCTACTCCTCCACGAGGGCCATCAGGCGGAGCATCTCGTCGCGAAGTTGCGCAGCCTCCACGAAGTTGAGCTCCTTGGCGGCTTTCTGCATCATGCGGCGCAACTGGTCAATCCGCTTCCTGAGCTGATCGGGCGAGTACTGCTCCTCTGTCGACTCAGCGATGGCAAGCGTTGCAGTGGGTTCTGATTCGACATAAGCGCGCTGGTCCGACTTCTGTCCCAGACTCACGAGGTCGCCCATATTTAGAGCCTTTTGGATGGGTTGCGGGGTAATACCATGCTCTGCGTTATACCGCATTTGTATTTCGCGACGGCGGTTTGTCTCGTCGATGGTCTGCTGCATGCTGGCTGTTATTGTGTCGGCGTACATGATTGCTCGTCCATTGACATGGCGCGCGGCACGTCCCACAGTCTGTGTGAGTGAACGATGGCTTCGTAGGAAACCCTCTTTGTCTGCATCAAGAATAACTACGAGCGACACTTCGGGCAAGTCAAGGCCCTCACGAAGCAGATTGACGCCCACCAGGACATCATACTCACCTCTGCGCAGGGCGTCCATTATCTGCACACGCTCCAGCGTGTCCACATCGCTGTGTATGTAGGCCGTACGTATGCCATGACGCACCAGGTAGTCGGTCATCTCCTCGGCCATACGTTTGGTCAGAGTGGTCATCAGCGTACGTTCTCCACGCTCGTTGCGTGCAGCGATTTCTTCCATGATGTCGTCCACCTGATTCTCGGTGGGGCGCACCTCGATGATGGGGTCGAGAAGCCCCGTGGGACGTATAAGCTGTTCTACAATGACACCCTCGCTCCGGGCTAGTTCATAGTCGGCAGGGGTAGCACTGACATAGACGGTCTGATGCACAAGTTCCTCAAACTCATCAAAGCGCAACGGACGATTGTCGCGAGCAGCAGGGAGTCGGAATCCATACTCCACGAGATTCTTCTTGCGAGCCTGATCGCCGCCATACATAGCACTAATCTGAGGGATTGTGACATGGCTCTCATCAACCACCAGAAGGAAATCCTTGGGAAAGAAATCAAGCAGACAGTAGGGACGCGTGCCAGGCTCTCTTCCGTCGAAGTAACGGCTGTAATTCTCAATGCCTGAGCAGTGGCCCAATTCGCGCAGCATCTCCACATCGTAGGTCACTCGCTCGTGCAGTCGCTTGGCCTCGAGTTCCTTGCCTATCTCGTGAAAGTAGGCCTCTTGTCTTGCCAAGTCGTCCTCAATCAGGCGAATAGCGGCCTCCTGACTCTCTTTGCAGGTCATAAAGAGGTTGGCAGGATAGATGCGATACTCATCGAATGTCTGCACACGCTGCAACGTCTGGCTGTCCACCTCTTCGATGCTCTCTATCTCATCGTCCCAATAGGTGATGCGCAACACATGGTCGCTGTATGCCAGAGCCACGTCTACTGTGTCACCCTTCACCCTGACACAACCACGGGCAAAAGCTATATCGTTGCGTACATAGAGCGAATCATTGAGGCGCATTAAAAGACGATTTCTGTCAAGATTTTGCCCCACCTTGAGATCAATAACATTGTCATAGAATGCACTCGGATTGCCCATGCCGTAGATACAGCTCACACTACTCACCACGACCACATCTTTGCGTCCTGAGAGCAACGCACTGGTGGCCGAAAGACGGAGTTTATCAATCTCTTCATTGATGGCCAAATCCTTTTCAATATACGTATCGGTATGGGGTATATAGGCTTCAGGTTGGTAGTAGTCGTAATAGCTGACATAGTATTCCACAGCATTTTCAGGGAAGAAGGACTTCATTTCACCATAGAGCTGAGCAGCCAGTGTCTTGTTATGGCTCAGGATGAGTGTGGGCTTACCAACACGCTCAATGACATTGGCCATCGTAAAGGTTTTTCCACTACCCGTCACTCCCAGCAACGTCTGTGCGGGGAGTCCTGCCTCAATGCCGTCCACCAGTTGGCGTATCGCCTCTGGCTGGTCGCCCGTAGGTGCATACTTGGATGTCAGTTTGAATGCTTTCATGCTGCAAATATACGGCTTTTTTAGGCTCACAACTCAATTCTTACTCCCAAATTACGGCATGAAGCCACTATACCTACCGACACACCCGCCTCGAATGCTCACCACTAACTCATTGTGCGAGGCGATTAATCGCCTCGAATCATACCCACACCCGGAATCGCCCCCCATAAAGCTCCTAACAAGAGCCACAAAACCCACCCTCTACTCATAATATATATATATTATTTGCGTAATAGCAGAAAATGCCGTAACTTTGCCAACCAATTATCACACAGCAGATGAAGAAACTTATAGCAGCCACATCCATACTCTCATTGGCACTCACATCATGCGGGCCCTACGCGTATGTGCAGAAGTCACCCGACTACGAGTACCGCTACGAACATGCCAAGGCAGCCTATGCGCAGGGCAAATACAAGCAGGCATCCGAACTGCTCATGGACCTCATAGCCACCTACCGAGGCACTCAGTATGCCGAAGAATCGCTCTACATGCTCTCCATGTCAGAGTATCTGGGCAAGGACTACGAGGCGGCTGCCAGTTACTTCAAAAAGTACTACCAGACGTACCCCAAGGGCAAATACGTGGAGCATGCGCGCTACTATTATGGCCACTCGCTCTATCTCCAGACTCCTGACCCCCGACTCGACCAGTCCAGCACTACTGAGGCCATCAGCGCCTTCCAGGAGTTCCTCGACTTCTACCCCTATACCTCATTGCGCTCGCAGGCCGAGGAAATCATCTACTCACTCCAGGACAAACTTGTGGAGAAGGAGTATCTGGCCGCCAAACTCTACTACGACCTGGGTGACTACGTGCTCAACTGCACCTATGGTGGTAGCAACTTCGAGGCATGTGTTGTCACAGCCGAGAACGCCCTCAAGGACTACCCCTATGCTCGCCCAGAACGTCGCGAAGAACTCAGTCTGCTCATCCTCAAGGCTAAATACCACCTGGCCCGCAACAGCGTGGAGAGCATGAAGATAGACCGTTTCCGCGACACCATCGACGAATACTACGCCTTCACCAACGACTACCCCGAGTCAAAGCACACCAAGGAGGTCAACCAGATATTCAAGGAGGCCGAGCAAATAGTGAAGCAAGCAGGAGTAAGCGAGGACTAACACCCCCACCCCAAAACGATAATATACAATAACAATTAGATACACACAACAATGGATTACAAGAAGACAAACGCCGCACCCACCACCATCTCACGCGACATCATCCCCCTGATGGAAGAGACTGGCAATCTCTACGAGAGTGTAGTCATCATGAGCAAGCGCGCCAACCAGATCGGTGCAGAGATCAAGCAGGAGCTCAAGGGCAAGCTGGAGGAGTTTGCCACCAGCAACGACAATCTCGACGAGGTCTTTGAGAACCACGAGCAGATTGAGATCAGCAAGTTCTACGAGAAACTGCCCAAGCCCACCCTCATCGCCACACAGGAGTTCATCGAGGGCAAGGTATACTGGCGCAACCCTGCTCAGGAAACTGCTATCGAGGACTAATTGCATTTACAATTTTATAGCCAACAGTCAACGGTTGTTCATTGTAAATGGTACATGGTAAATGGTAAATTGTAAATTAATCAGATGTTACAGCGCATTCAATCCGTCTACATCCTGCTGAGTTTTGTGCTTGGCGTCGTAGCGCTCAGCAACCCCATCGGGCGTCTCACCCACGAGGGAGAACGTATCGCTGATGTATACAATCTCTGGCTGACCCATGTGGCCGACCAGTCGCATGTGTGGACACCATGGGTGGCACTCTTCGTGGTGCTCCTCATTGCCACCACCATCACCTTCCTCAGCATCATGCTCTTCACCCGCCGTGCATTGCAGATGCGCGCCCTCGTGCTCTGTATGCTCATCCTCGTGGGCTACTATGCATGCCTCGGAGTGTTCGTTTTCACCAAGGTGGGCGAACTCACCTTCACGCCCTCTCCCTACGCAGCTCTGCCCCTGGTAAGCATCATCCTCGACTACCTCGCCTTCCGTGGAGTCCTCAAGGACGAGATGCTCGTCAAGTCGCTCGACAGACTGAGATAAATCCCCAAAGGGAGCCCGATAACACATTGGGGTGATTTCCCCCACTACACCCATTACCAAAGGTGATCCACATAACGTGGATCACCTTTTTTATATATACTCAGCCGCGCCACCTCAATATACCAACCGGTGAAGGCTCACCAATTATTTCTGGGGGGGGGGGGGGGAAAATTGGGGGTTTTTGGGGGAGAACGCCCCTCCGGGACTTGAAGTAAAAAGGGGCGCTCTCCCCCATAAACCATAATTTACACAAGGGTATGCGCAAGTCAAAAAAGACCCATATCTCAGCGCAATAAAACCCATATCCTGATAGTGTCAAGACCCATATTCTGTCACGCTAAGACCCATACCTAAAATCGGCCGTGGTAGTATGCCACAATCGGCCTTAGCACTATCCTCTTGCTCCTCGATGCGTGTTATGTGACTACCGCAGCATGACATTCGTCCCCATAACTTTCTTTTAACTCCCCTTTTACTCCTTGCCCAAAAGAGGCGTTCTCCCCTACAAACCATTGTTTATCCATCTTTTACTTTGTTTATATTTTTTATTTTAAGACATGTCACGTTCATCCTTCGGATTGAGTTCGGATTAAATTCGGATTGTTTTTTGGCTGGTTTGTATCGACATTGTAAAGAAATATGACACCACGCCCCAAATTACATAATACCGGAGATAAAATTGGGGTGACGTATTGTGAATGCACACACCTAAGATTCCATAAACAACATCACGCTTACATTATTAATATTAATATATTTAAGTTTCGGGAGTTCCTAACTCACCATTTTGTATTTGTATAATTCGCATATATGAGCAAGCTCGTCAGATTCGTTAACCACAGCCTCAAGGACTTCTTTGTCAGTAATGCTGAAGATTCTTGTGATAGCAGCAACCAGTTTCAGGATAGCTCCCCATATTCGCATGCACAAGGAAAACCGATGTGAGTTGCGGGTTGCGAGTTGCGCCCCTTCGAGGGGGAAGTTTGAGTTCACTAAGCGCAACCCGCAACCCGCAACTCACATTAATTGCACGATTGAAAGAACCCAGTTGCGCCATCG
>CALZKW010000010.1 GCA_945788095.1 uncultured Prevotellaceae bacterium
GAATATATTACCAGCGAGTTATATGTTAACCTATAATTTTCCCGGACACCAATAGTATTCATCAAACTCCATCGGTTGAGTTACGCCGGCCTTTTCCAGAGCTATCTGTACGACTTCTTGCTCCTCGGGAGGATGTACAACCTCACCACGTCCTGACTTCGTCAATGCGTCACCCAAAGTCACCCATCTTTTCTACGTAACTCGTTGATTTTCATTCTGTGCTATGTTATGGCGCAAAATAGTGATGAAGTCAGGAAAACACCCGCACAGAGTCTGTGCAGGTGTTTCGGGATGACGGTGCAGGTATCTGTTTGCTACTTCTCGCTGATGATGCTCGTCTGCGGGTTGCGTACGCCGGTGGCACTGGTCATGAAGGCCTTGGCCGAACCGAAGCGGAGGTACATGTCGAGGCGGACGGGCAGGTGGTTTTTGTCGTCTGTGATGTAGAAGGTCACCACCTCCTTCTCCTTGCTGCCCTTGTACTCCACGAAGGAGAAGACCAGACAGCGGTACTTCGTCTTCGAGTCCTCCATCTTGAAGGTCTTCTTGCCGCGGTAGATGAGCGTTTCCTCCTTCACCTTGCCGTTGTCTACCATCGGGAACTTAATCTTGTCGCCCACCTTGTAGTCGGTGGCGTCGAACGAACGGGCACGCAGCATCATCGACACCATGTCGTAGAAGCACTGGGCGGAGCTCTCCTCCATGGTCTTGATCTCGTCGCGGTGGTTCTTGAAGCGCTGCTTCACGTGGGGCTTGCCCCCGGGGTAGGAGTACCAGGCCTCGCAGACCGTGTAGCGGCTGCCCTCCTTGGCTCCCTTGCGGTAGTAGAGGGGCGTCAGCTCCTTGGAGGTGATGCTCACGAGGGTGTCGCGCATGGTGAAGAGCTTGTCGGCCGTCTTGTTGCCGCGGGTGATGAGGTCTGTCTTGTAGCAAGGCTTGCCTTGGTAGGTGGTGTTGGAGATGGAGAACTGTGCCGAACCGACATTGACCCATACAAACTTCCAGTTGAATTTCAGTTTGTAGGTCAGTTTCTCGCCGGCCTGAAAGGCTGTATTGGGAGCAGTACACTGGGCGTGGGTGGTGGTGGCTGTGGTGGCTGCGAGTGCGAATGCTGCCACCATGGTGCGGAATATGCGTGTGAGTGTCATACGATGTTTTGTTTGTAAAAATTAGTGGGCGCAAAGGTATGTAAATGTTGCCAAAGCAAGTGTCGATATTGACGTTGTTTTCATCAATTTTACGTTTTTTAGGGCAGCGGCGGCAAAATGCGGCACATTTCTTGGTAATATGGGCAAATTTTTGTAGTTTTGCAGTTGTATTGCGACCATACGTCAATGAAAACACTATTAAAACCGAGTATATGAAAAAGTTTATTTCCCTTCTGTCCCTTCTTTCCCTCATGGCATTGCCCGCAGGGGTATGGGCCCAAATAACCAGTCTCAGCGATATTCGCCCCGACAAGACTTACCTGCTCGAAAATTCGAACGGGTACGGATACTGTGTCTACAATCCTCAGGTGAGCACCCAGTATCTCACCCTCGGCGGGGCGCTCAAGAGCCATCCCGGAGGTATGGCCAACCCCCTCTATGAGCAGGCTGTGGACCCCAAGGAGCCCAACAATCAGTGGCGCATAGAGCGCATCGGCGAGGGGGAATATACGCTCAAGAATGTGGGTCAGGGCAAGTATCTGACCAACCGCTACATCTTGGAAACAAGTTGGACGGGAGAGCCCGTATACGCCTACTATGCCTTCCAGCTGACTGATGAGGCTGAGCGCATCAATATCTACGACAAGGACGGCAACTTCCTCATCCGTGTGGCCGACGTGGTGGATGACATCCACGGTGGCGCGGAGCAGAAGTATATGTGTGCCGCATCGTGGTCGCGCGAGGCCGTGGCATGCTGGGAGGCTTCCGACGAGGGCAGCACATGGCGCATCGTAGAGGCACAGGCATCGGACGCCCCCTCTGGCCCCACCGACCGTCCCACCGTAGACGACGAAGAGGCTCTGGGCACCGTCAGCTACTTCACCCTCAATGACGGCAACATGGTGGCCTTCCCCCACAAGTTCATCGAGGAGCGCACCGAGCAGGACGGCATCATTACACTCCATCTCGTGGGCGACACCATCTACACCATCGGTCGCGGCCGTCTGGCCAGCGAGGACACTGTCTACGTGGGCGACCTCCCCGTGTTTGAGAGCTTCAAGTTCAACAATAAGTTCAACGATCAGCTCTTCACCGATGCCCTCGGCACCATCGACAACGACTCCAACACCATACACCTCGAGGCTGCCGTCATCGGCAAGCGTCTGGTGCCCTCCTTCCAGGTGCCCGATGGTGCCCATGCCTATGTCAACGGCAAGCGCCAGATCAGCAAGAAAACCAGTCAGCGCTTCGATCGCCCCCTGACCTACACACTGGCCTATCCCAAGAACTTCATCTACAAGGTGCGCAAGGTCAGCGACGCCATCTACGAGACACCCGACGTGGAGGACACCGACAACCAGTGGATAAGCACCAAGATAGACCTCACGGCCGATATGCTCTCGACCAATGCCCCCAGCAACTATGAGGAGGACCCCGACAAACTGCTCGATGGCGATACCAACACCTTCTTCCACTCCACATGGGGCTCCGGACAGTATCAGAAGCTCACATGGTTTGACGGAGCCACCTATGGCGACGGCCTCAGCGAGTGGCCCTACCTCCAGATGGACCTCCCCGAGAGCATCTACACACTCAAGTTCAGCTACACCACCCGCAGCAACGACGCCAAGTATGCCCCCAAGGGATTCATGCTCCAGGGCAGCAAGGACGGTGTCAACTGGGAGGATGCCTACGAACTGACCCCCGAGAAGGACAACCTGCCCACCGGGGCCGGTGAGACCTATGTCAGCCCCGTCATCTCGCTCGGCGACCACTACAACCACCTCCGACTCCAGCTCACGGCTGCTACCTACAAGAACTATCTCGTGATGAGCGAACTGAGCCTCTACAAGGTGGAGGAGAACCCCGAGTATGGCAAGGACAGCATACAGAAGGACCCCATACTCATCCAGCCCGCCGTCTATGAGAACGCGTTCGTGCCCTTCGGTCGCGACTATAAGGTGAGCGTAGACTTCAAGACCGACCGAGCCACGAGCGAGTACAAGGTGCCCGTCATTCGCATCAATACCTACGACGGCACCATGATCACTTCCAAGGACCGCTATTGGGATGCCTCCTTCGAGCTCGATGGTGCTGGCGTGTGGGACGACATCCGCGTCGACTCCATGCTCATCAAGGGCCGTGGCAACTCATCGTGGAGCTACAGCTCGACAGCCAAGAATCCCTACCGCCTCAAGTTTGCCACCAAGATCAAACCCTTTGGCCTCACCAAGGGCAAGAACTGGGTGCTGCTGGCCAACAAGCAGACCGGCAGTATGACCACCAACGCCATTGCCATGAAGCTGGCCGACATGGTCGAGACACGCGGATGCAACCATATCATTCCCGTGGAACTCTACATCAACGGCGACTACCGCGGTTCGTACAACTTCACCGAGAAGGTAGGCTTTGCCAACAACAGCATCTCGCTCGACGACGAGTCGAATGCCTGCATGCTCGAGCTCGACTCCTACTACGACGAGCAGTATAAGTTCCGTGATGCAGCCTACAATCTGCCCGTCAATATCCAGGAACCCGACTTCAGCGATCCCGACACTTACACCAACCTCACCCCCGCGCTGATACAGAACAGTTTCAATCGCTTCACCAATTCGCTCTTCGGAGGTACTGACTACACACGCATGGTCGACGTTGAGGCTCTCGTGCGTGCATGGTTTGTCAACGACTTCGTGCGCAATCAAGAGTGCAAGCACCCCAAGAGCTGGAAACTCTACAATGAGGACATCCTCGGCGATTCGCTCTGGCAGTTCGGCCCCGTGTGGGACTTCGACTGGTCGTATGGCTACGACGGCACCGGCACCTACTTCGTCCTCGCTGCAGAGGAGCCCACCATCACCAGCATCACGGACGGTCAGATAGGTTTCCCCTTCTTCTACCACCTCATGAACTACTCCACCAAGGTCAAGAAGGAGTACTATAGACTCTGGACACAGTTCCTCCGCAAGGATGGCCTCAGCACCCTGCTCGAGTGGTGTGACGACTATCAGGAGTATGCCAACCCATCCTTCCTCCACAATGCCACCAAGTGGAGCGACGGACGTGCCTATGCCACACAGATGGCCAATGCCAAAAACTGGCTGACAAAGCGCGCCAACTACATCTACCAGAACCTCACGCCCTACGACCTCGGACCCGACCTCGACGAGGATGACGGCTACGAGGAGCCTCAGGTGCCCAATGCCATCGACGTGACCAAGGAACTCCGCCTCCCCGTGGATGTCTACACCATCAGCGGAGTCTGCATCAAGCGCGGTGTACCCGTGGCTCGATTTGCTGACGGACTCATGCCTGGCATCTACATCGTGGGTGGACGCAAGGTGGTAGTTAGATGAGACTGTAGTGCTAAAAAACAATAAAAGATTTGGCCGTTCATGCTATTATCAGTATCTTCGCAAGCGGATTGCAACTGCATGGACTATCCAGGAAACAAACAATACAAAACAGATATAGAAGATGAAAAAGCTATTTTTGATGCTCGCCATGGTGGTAGCTACCCTCACGGCCCACGCACAGTTTGAGAAGCACACCTCGTATCTCAACACATCGCTCACAGGCCTCGACCTCTCATACGGTAGCGGTCAGAAGTTCCGTCTCGGACTCGATGCCACAGGCGGCTACTTCATCGAGGACGGATGGATGGTCAATGCCCGTCTGGGATTCCAGCATCAGTTCCTCCCCGGTGTCGATGATATGAATGATTTCAAACTCGCCGTAGGTGGACGCTACTATTTCACCCAGAATGGCGTCTTCCTCGGAGCATCCCTCCAGTATCAGCACGCCAATCATATCGACAATGACTTCAACCTCCTGGGCGAGAAGGGCAACTTCATCCAGCTCTGTCCCGAGGTGGGCTACTGCTACTACATCAACCACTTCCTGAGCGTAGAGCCCTCCATCTACTACGACGTCTGCCTCAACAAGTTCTCCAAGGGCAGCCGCGTAGGTCTCCGCCTCGGCGTAGGCTTCTACTTCTAAGCATCCCTTATTGAAAATAATAGAAAAATGGCCATCAGCACCCACACTGATGGCCATTTATTATGTATATCCGAGGCGGTTCACATCCACCTTATTATTAATTGTTCATTATTGATTGTTCATTGTTATTTGTTCATTGAACAAACTCCCTTATCTGGGGCAGCATCTCTAAGGCCTTGCGGCGGCCCTGCTCGTAGATGGTCTGCATCTTGCGGGCATTCAGTTCGAGGCGCCCAATGCGGAGCGTTTCGTCGGGATAGATGAGCAGGGCATTGCCCAGGCGAGCCTGTTCGGAGATGAAGTCAAGCTGGTGGTTGTACATGATGTGGCGCTCTGCCATCAGGTCGGCCACCTTGGGGAACTGGGGTAGCACGCGGCGTATCAGCCAACTGACGTGGGCGGGATGCTTGCGATAGTCCACAGGCTGTGTCAGGATGATGACGCAGCGCTCATAGCCCTGGCTCTGCATGAAGGCCAGGGGAATGCTGTCCGTGATGCCACCATCGAGGTAGTAGTGACCGTCTATCTCCACGGGGCGTGCAAACACGGGCATCGACGACGAGGCACGCATCCATTGCAGGCACTCCTTGGGGGCATCCAGAAATTCGTGGTAGACGGGTTGTCCGCTCTCGATATCGGTGCAGACGCCCCAAAAGCGCATCGGATTTGCGGCGAAGGTATCAAAGTCCATGGGGTCGTATTCGAAGGGCAGATAGCGGAATGAGAAGTCCGTGTTGACATAGTTGCCGGTGCGCCAGAGTGAGCGCCAACTCATATACTCCTTGTTGCCCACAAGGCTGAGGTTGTAGCGCAGAGAGCGTCCTATCTGGCGCGACTTGTAGTTGCAGCCGAAGAGCACTCCGGCCGATACGGCGGTGATGGCAGGGAAGGTGATGCCCTGCTCCATGAATACGTCGAGGATGCCTGTGGTGAACATACAGCGGAGGCCTCCTCCTTCGAGTACGAGTCCTGTCTGAGTCATGTGTGTGCTTGTCGTTTGGGCGTGCAGAATGAATGGTGGCACGCGAGATGTTTGGTATTTAGGTATGGATGTTTAGTATCTTGGCATTTTTGGCTAATCGTGCAGGTAGATGCGGAAGTGCTCTCCTCCTGCCAGTAGAGTGGAGTGGGGGGGGAGGGCTTTCCCCGGAGCATAGTCGAGGATGAGTTGTCCGCTCTGCAGTCCCCTTTTGCGCTCAATGAAGAGTGCTGCCATACCCATTGTGGTGCGCAGATTGATCTCGATGAGAGGATGGAGACGGTGGTCGGTGGTGATGATCATATCGATGCCGAGCGGCCCGTCGTAGTGAGGTGCAATGCGCGTGGCGATGTGCCGCATGAGCAGTTTGCGGGCATGGGTGAGAGTGTCGGGGGCAATGTATTGCGTCACCCATTCCTCCTTCTCCCTCTCAGGCATGAGCAGGTTGCCACGGTAGGCTCCCTGTTCGTTGGTGGCAAAGAGGCTCAGCCCCTCGTAGCTGACGCTCCTCTCGTGGCACAGGAACTCCATGGCCAGGTCGGCCAGACGCGGGTAGAGGGGCTCAATGGCTACACCACCCTGGAGGCGCAATGTGCGTTCCACCCATGTTCGCGTGGCTTCGGCGTCGCTGCTCTGGGCCATACGTATCCCCTTGCCGCTGCTGCTCCATGGTGCCTTGAGTATGGTCTTGGGGTGGGCCTTGATGGCAGCCTCGGCTTCCTGCCACGAGCGACAGAAGCGCGATTCACCCACGAGCGCCTTGTCGCTGTTGTCTGCCATGAGGTCTGCAAGCATCTCCACGGCAGTTTCTCTGCTGCTCAGCCTCCTTACTTTAATCAGCTTCTCAGAGTCGGGGAACAGTTCTTCGGGGCATCCCCACAACCTCAGAGCATGCACCAGAGCGGGGCTCCATCCCCAGGGACTGATGACGAGGTCCTCGCCTGGATAGAGCGTGCCTAACTGGTTGTAGTGGGTCACGGCTACAGGGGCTTCACCCTCCTCGGTGTGGAGCAGGGCCAGGCGTGTTAGGGGGTTAAAGGTAAGGGTGGGGTAGGCATCAGCCCATGACAAGGGAAACTCCGCCAATTCATCCACCATGGTGCGGATGCGCTGCGGAGCTGTATACCCTGGCTGGAAGTCAGCCAGGGCCATATCGTTATCGGGATTGAAGATTCTTAGGTACATAGGGTTGGTCGATTGTGGCTGGTGCACTCTCATTGCCGCATCGGTCCATTGCCGTGACGGCGATGTAGAGGCCGCGGGCTACCTTCTGACGCAGGTTGTAGTCGTAGCTGGGGGTGCGCAACGCCGTAGCCACGAGGTTTTCGGCGCGGGTGATGTCCACGGGCCACTCCGTACTGGCATACACGTTGTAGCGCACATCATTGCCCGAGAGATCATCGGTCGAGGCGTCCCATGCGAGGTGCATCATGCCCTTGGTCTGGGCTGTGAGGCGCAGGTTGATGGGGGCAGATGGTGCCACATTGTCTACCCAGGTCATGGCGGGCACGAGGGCGGGATACACCTGACCGTATTGCTTCAGGTAGTCGTAGATACCCGACTGATTTTCTGTCACGTACTTGCTGCGGAAGTGACAAGTGCCAGCCATGCCTATCTGACGGGTGAAGTTGAATTCACGCACAATGTCCACCAGGGGCCATCCTGCCTCGCGCTTGTCCAGGAAGTAGGTGCCAAGTCCGGCCACTACCATACGTCCAGAGGCATTCTCCTGCCAGTCTGCGGCAAAGGGGAAGAAGTTGTTGCCACGGAAGTACATCATGGGGTAGATGGCATCGTGGATACCCTCGCGGAGCCAGAGCTGTGCATCCTGCGACACGGCATTGCGAGCATTCCATCCCTTGGCCGAAAAGCGTGCCAGGTCGCTGTACTTACCCACAGGGCTGCTGCTCACCTTGACCCAGGGTTTGATATTCTTGATCGTGGTGTAGAGGTGGCGCACAATGCGTGTCACGTTGTCGCGTCGCCAGTCAGCCTTGTTCTGCCCCTTGCCATACTGCTTGTAGGTGGCATCGTCGGGGAAGTTCTTGCCATTCTCGGGATAGCGGATATAGTCGAAGTGTATGCCATCGATGTCATAGCGGCTCACGATTTCTGTGCAGATAGAGGCCAGGTAGTCGGCCACCTGGGGCAGTCCGGGGTCGAGGTAGTACTTCTCGTCGTGGAGGCGGAGCCACGAGCGTTTTTTGTTCCACAGACTCTTGCGTCCCACCTTCTTGGCCTCGCTGGCGTCAAAACAAGGCAGTGTGACCACCCATGCATGGAGCTCCATACCGCGCTTGTGACACTCCTCGATGGCAAAGGCTAGGGGGTCGTAGGGAGGTGCGGTGTCATATTTGCCCGTGATGCTGTAGTACCAGGGCTCTATCTCCGAGGGGTAGATGCCGGCACCGCGTGCACGGGTCTGCAACATCACCTGGTTGAATCCCGCAGCCTGCAAGCGGTCCAGTATGTCGGTCAGTTCGCGCTTCTGTCGCTCTGTCGATGCGGCATCTGTGGCCTTGGTCTGAGGCCAGTCGAGCGATTTGAGCGTGGTGAGCCATACTGCGCGTATCTCGCGCTTGGGGTGGGTCATGTCGGCCATATACAGCTGCTGTGCCTTGGCGGTAGAGGCCATGCTGCAGAGTCCCAGAAGGGCGGCGATAATGGTATGTTTACGTATCATTTCAAGCTTGTTTTGCCACAAAGGTAGTAAAAGATTGTGTCTTCATACGTCTTGTTCATAAAAATATTCGTATTTTTGCCCCATTAAAACGCCAAACAGTACAATATAAGATGTATACATTTATAGTTTCGTTGCTACTTCTCATCGTAGGCTATGTGGTCTACGGTGCTGTGGTGGAACGTGTGTTTGGTATCGAGCCCGACAGGGCCACGCCTGCCCATACCCTCAGTGACGGCATCGACTATATGCCCATGCCGGCCTGGAAGGTCTTCCTCATCCAATTCCTCAATATTGCCGGCACGGGGCCTATCTTCGGAGCCATCATGGGCATACTCTTTGGCCCAGCAGCCTATCTGTGGATTGTCCTCGGGTGCATCTTTGCGGGAGCCGTCCACGACTACCTCTGCGGCATGATTTCGCTGCGCAAGGGTGGTGTGTCGCTGCCCGAGATGGTGGGCGACCAGCTTGGCGACGGTATGCGCCAGGCCATGCGTGTATTCTCTATCATACTTTTGCTGCTCGTGGGGGCTGTCTTTGTGACCACTCCCGCAGATCTCCTGGCCAGCATGACCAGCCTCTCGTCGGTGACGTGGACGCTGCTCATACTGGCTTATTACATTCTGGCCACCCTGCTCCCCATCGACAAGCTCATAGGTCGCATCTACCCCCTCTTTGGTGTAGCCTTGCTTCTCATGGCATTGGGCGTAGGCATTGGCATCTTTGCCCACCAGGGATGGATGCCTGAGATAACCGATCCCCTCACGGGCCACCACCCCAAGGGCTTGCCCGTCTTCCCCATGCTCTGCATCACCATTGCCTGTGGAGCCATCAGCGGTTTTCATGGCACCCAGAGCCCCCTCATGGCACGCTGCCTCGGGTCGGAGCGTCAGGGGCGACGCATCTTCTATGGCGCCATGATCACCGAGGGCATAGTCGCTCTCATCTGGGCTGCTGCTGCCATCAAGTTTGCCGGCAGCTACCAGGCACTGGCCGACCTTGGCACTCCTGCCGTGGTGGTCGACACCATCTGCCGCAGTTGGCTTGGCACACTGGGTGCCTTGCTGGCTATCCTCGGCGTTGTGGCTGCTCCTGTCACGAGTGGCGACACAGCCTTTCGCAGTGCGCGCCTCATAGCAGCCGATATGTTCCGCATCAAGCAGCACAAACTGTGGCGTCGCCTCGCCATCAGTCTGCCGCTCTTCGCTGTGGCTGCCCTCCTTATCTTCCTCATCGGATTCGACGAACTATGGCGCTACTTTGCATGGAGCAACCAGACCCTGGCCACCATCACACTCTGGGCCTCGGCAGTATGGCTCCGTCAGCGCCACAAGTGCTACTGGATAGCCCTCGTGCCCGCCCTCTTCATGACGGTGGTCTGCACAGCCTACATCCTCGTGGCCCCCGAGGGCTTCTCCCTGGCCTGGCCCATAGGTATTGGTGCAGGTCTGGCCATGATGCTCCTCACCGCTTCTCTCTGGTGCTGGTCCAGCAAGCGTAAGTAGCCACGCCATCATCCACGCAACGCATGGCGTGACACACATCCCCCAAAAATACAAGCAAACCATCACGCCCTCCAAGCAGGGCCATAAACAGACACAACAGTGATCAAAGATTTCAATAAAATTGCTATTATAGCAGGCGAGCAGAACATTAGCTACACCGAACTGCTGAAGCGTATCAACCTCTGTGCTGCCCAGACTCCTAAGGGCAAGCAGACCAAGACCATCATCTTTGGTGAGAATCGTGTGGGTTGGATTTATGCCTTCTTCGGTGTGTGGCGCAATGCCGGTATGGCTGTGCCCGTGGATGCTTCGAGCACCGTGGAAGACCTCGAATACATCATCCGCGACTGTACCCCCGATTGTCTCTGGACCTCAGAGGCATGTCGCCCTGTGGCCCAGCAGGCCATCGAACAGAGTGGGGTAGCGGTCACGCTGCGTATCATCGAGGACTTCGAACAGGCTCCCTGCGATGCCTGCGACACCTCGCAGCATACCCCTGAGGACGAGGACACCGCCCTTATCATCTACACCTCGGGCACCACGGGTTCGCCCAAGGGTGTGATGCTCTCATACCGCAACCTTTATGCCAACTTCGATGGCGTCACCAAGGACGTGCCCATCTTTGATGGTGAGCGCCGCACCCTCGTGCTCCTGCCCGTCCACCACGTACTGCCCCTCCTCGGCACCATCATTCTGCCCATCATCAGTGGTGGCGGTCTGGCCATCTGCCCCTCGCTTGCCGGTCCCGACATCATGGACACCCTCTGTCGCGGCAAGATAGCCATCTTTGTGGGTGTGCCCCGCCTGTGGCAGACCCTCTACACTGGCATCAAGAAGAAGATTGATGCCAGTGCCGTCACCCGTGGTCTCTTTGCTCTGTGCAAGAAGGTGGGTAGCCGCAGTCTCTCGCGCTTCGTCTTCCAGAGTGTGCGCAAGAAGATGGGCGGTCACATCGACTACTGTGTCAGTGGTGGCGCAGCGCTCGATGTCGAGATAGGCCGTGGTCTGCGCACCCTTGGTCTCGACGTGCTCGAGGGTTATGGCATGACCGAGGCAGCCCCTATGATCTCCTTCACCCGTCCCGGTGATATCATACCCGGTTCGGCTGGTCTTGCCCTCTCGTGTGTCGACATCAAGATCATCGATGGCGAGATCTGTGCCAAGGGTCCCAACATCATGCAGGGCTACTACAACCGTCCTGAGGAGACCGCTGCCGTCATCGACAAAGACGGCTACCTCCACACCGGCGACCTGGCTCGCCTCGACGAGCAGGGCCATGTCTACATCACGGGTCGTACCAAGGAGATCATCGTGCTCTCTAATGGCAAGAACGTGCAGCCCAACGAGATTGAGTTTAAGCTCGAGAAGTTTGATGCCTATGTCAAGGAGGCTGCTGTCACACAAGACGGCGACCTGCTCAAGGGCATCATCGTGCCCCAGCCTGCATGGGCCGAGGGTATGAGCGACGAGGATCTCGAACAGGACCTCAAGCGCCTCGTACTCGAGCCCTACAACCGCACCGTGGAGAACTACAAGAAGCTCATGAGCCTCTGTGTCTATCGTGGCGACCTGCCCCGCACCAAACTCGACAAACTCAAGCGATACAAGCTCAAGGACATCATCGCCCAGGCTGCACAGCAGAAGAATGCCGTCACCGTCGACGAGGAGAGCCTTACACCCGAGTTCCGCATCCTGCGCACCTATATACAAGGTGAGAAGAAACTCACGGCCAAACCCACCGACCACCTCGAGACCGACCTGGCCTTCGACTCCCTCGACCGTGTGGGCCTTCAGGGCTTCATCGAGCAGACCTTCGGTATGGAGATCAATGCCGACGACATGCTCCAGATGAAGAACGTGCAGGAACTCGCAGACCACATCGCCTCGGGCAAGACACGCCAGGAGGTGGAGGATATCGATTGGGCCAAGATGCTTTCGCGCCTTGATGGCACCCTGCGCTTGCCCTCGTCGTCGCCCCTCATGCCCGTTCACTTCAAGATGCTCAAGACCTTCTTCCGTCTCAACAATCGTCTCTCGGTCAAGGGCATCGAGAATATACCCGCTGAGGGACCCTTCATCGTGGCCCCCAACCACGAGAGCTACATCGACGCCCCCGTGGCCATGGCCGGATTCACCCTCAGTCAGCTCCGCCAGAGCTACTTCTATGCCACCGAGGACCACGTCAAGCCCGGTCTGGGCCGTTGGATGGCGCAGCGCAACAACGTCATCATCATGGAGCGCCGCGACCTCAAGAACAGTATCCTCAAGATGGGCGAGGCCCTGCGTCAGGGCAAGAATCTCGTCATCTTCCCCGAGGGAAGCCGCTCTCACGACGGTGAGCTCCAGGCCTTCAAGAAGACCTTCGCCATCCTCTCGCGCGAGCTCAACATCCCCATCCTCCCGGTCTGCATCCGTGGTGCCTACGAGGCCCTGCCCCGTGGTAGCCGCCGTGTCAAGATGACCCCCATCGAGGTGGAGTATCTGCCCCTCATTCGCCCCGCTGAGAGCGACACCTACGAGACGCTCACCGACAAGACCCGCGAGGCCATACTCAATAAGTTGTAATCATGAAAATACCCACAGGAAGCCAGTTTCGCGAGCTGGACACATACACCATCGAGCACGAGCTCATCGAGTCCATCGACCTGATGGAGCGCGCTGCTGAGCGCCTCACGCTCGCCATCACCACACGCTGGGAGCCCCCCACAGACATCTATGTCTTTGCAGGCCCCGGCAATAATGGTGGCGACGGTCTGGCTATGGCGCGTATGCTGGCCGGCGAGGGCTACCGTGTCAGGGCATGGGTCTTCAATGTGGGGCGCGGCCTGAGTCCCGACTGCGCCACCAATCTGGAGCGTTTGCTCCAGACCCCCGAGGCAGAGGTTACCGAGGTGACCCAGAGCTTCGACTTCCCTGACATCGCCCCCACGGCAGTCGTCATCGATGCCCTTTTCGGCACGGGGCTCACCCGTCCCCTCCAGGGCGGTTTTGCCAGTGTGGTGCGCAGCATCAATGCCACGTGTGCCCATATCGTCAGCATCGACGTACCCTCCGGACTGGCCACTGAGGACAACAGCTACACCGACCACGCCGTCTGTGTGCATGCCCATCTCACACTCACTATCCAGCTCCCCAAACTGGCCTTCCTCCTGCCCGTCAATGCCCGCTGTGTGGGTCAGTGGGAGTGTGTCGACATTGGTCTCTCCAAGGAGGCCATACGCGACCTCGCCACCCCCTACCACCTCATCGAGGCATCCGACGTCACACCCCTGTTGCGTCCTCGCAGCGCATTCGGCCACAAGGGCACCTTCGGTCATGCCCTCCTCGTGGCAGGCTCGTATGGCATGGCCGGAGCTGCTGTCCTGGCGGGCCGTGCCTGTATGCGCAGCGGAGTGGGCAAGCTCAGCATACACTCGGCGCAGCAAAACAATAATATCCTCCAGATTAGCATCCCCGAGGCCATCATGCGCCATGACGTCTCACCGCTACTCGTCACCCGCAGCCACGACCTCCTCGGCTATCAGGCCGTGGGCATCGGTCCAGGTCTCGGCACCGACGACCAGACCGCCTCGGCCCTCTATGAGTACCTCTCCATGAGCAACGATCCCATGGTGATCGATGCCGATGCGCTCAACATCCTGGCCGACCGCCACGAGTGGCTCACCCGCATCCCACGCGGCAGCATCCTCACCCCCCATCCCCGCGAGTTCGAGCGCCTGGTGGGCAGCATGAGCCGCAGCTACGAGATGCTCTGCCAGGCCATCCAGTTTGCAGCCAAGTATCAGGTCTACGTCGTCCTCAAGGGCCACCACACCCAGATTATCAGTCCCACGGGTCGTGTCAGCATCAACACCACGGGCAATAGCGGCATGGCTACAGCGGGCAGCGGCGACGTCCTCACCGGTCTCCTCACTGGCCTCCTGGCCCAGGGCTATCCGCCATACGAGGCAGCAGTTCTTGGTGTCTACCTCCACGGCCTGGCCGGCGATCAGGCAGCCAGTTCCCTGGGCGAGCACAGCCTCACCGCCTCCGACATCATCGACTATCTGCCCCACGCGTTCGGGCTTTTAGAAGAGTAAAAAAGGGCAGGGAAGGGGGAGTGAAAGGGACAAATGTTTTGTTGTTCTTCTCCCCTCATCCCACAAGGAGTCATTGTGCGGGGCAATTCATCGCCCTGTTTCCTCCCCCCGTTGCCCGTTGACTATTGACCTCAGACATTAGACAAAAACAAATGATACACAAAGCAATTCTCACCCTTGCCCTTGCAGCCTCAACCGTTGCTATGGCACAGACAGAGTCAAGTACCTACACCCCCGGAGTCACCCTCGATGGTGTCAACTACTACCTGCCCCGCACGGCGCTTCGTGTGGTGGTAGAGGCAGAGCGCACCAACACCTATCCCGGTGAGCTCCATCCCTATGCCTACCGCTACCTGATGCTCACCGATGTGGCCACACAGGCATCAACGCAGTGGACCATCAAGCGTGTCAGTGTGGAGCCATACAGCGTGGCCGACACACAACGTATCTATAATGTGCGTCTCAAGGGCCGCACCTCAGCGCCACTCGTCAGCCTCTCGCGCGATGGCATCCTGCTGAGCGTCAACACTGAGGCCGCTGAGGCTGCGCCCCTCCAGGCCCTCCCTGCCTCTACGCAGGAGCCCCGCCACGACAGCCCACGCCGCTATCTCGACAAGGAGATACTCTCGGCTGGCTCCACAGCCAAGATGGCACAACTCGTGGCTACACAGATAGAGGACCTCCGCGATGCACGTCGCACCGTGGCCAAGGGAGAGGCAGAGAACACTCCCAAGGACGGCGAACAGCTCCGCCTGATGCTCAACGAACTGGAGCGCGAAACCACAGCCCTCGAGGAGATGTTCACGGGCTACACTGCCACCACCACCCACTACTTCGAGTTTCGCCACATCCCCACACAGGCCTCGGGTAGCGACATCATATTCCGCTTCTCGCCCACCTACGGCGTGCTCCCTGCCGACGACCTCTCTGGTGATCCCGTCTACCTCCAGTGTCAGAACATCGACCAGCTCCCAGCGCGTCAGACCAACGAGGACACCGACAAGAAGAAGGCCAAAATGGAGCAGGGCATCTACTACTGCGTGCCTCTGCGTGAGGGCGTAGCCATCACCCACCAGGGCACCACCCTCTACTCCGGCGAGTTCTCCATGGCCCAGTTTGGCAACGTCGAGATCCTCAGCAACCTCCTCTTCGACAAGAAGAACACCTTCAAGGCCACCTTCGACCCCATCACCGGCGCCGTCCGCAAGATATCCGAGTAACATCCCATACGACCAAAAGAAGCGGCACCGCCTCGTTCCCCCAACGAGACGGTGCCGCTTTTGGTTAGCTCAGCATGAGCATATCCAGGAATTATTCCCCCCCACATATCATTCCAAAAAGACCCATATCTCAACTCCACAAGACCCATATCCTAATGGTGTCAAGACCCATATCCTGTGACGCTAAGACCCATATGTAAAAAATGCCCATAGTACTCTCCCCCCCCCTATGCCCATAGTACTCTCCCCCCTATGCCCATAGTACTCTCCCCCCTATGCCCATAGTACTCTCCCCCCTATGCCCATAGTACTCTCCTCCTCTACGGGGTGATACCCCCGTGTTTCAAGTTGGAGTTTATCTTTCAGAGTGAAGAGTGAAAAACGAAAAGTGAAAAGTTCTTCTGCAGGCAAGCTGCGAAGCGTCCTCTCCCGTCGGTCAGAGCGCTGACCTCCCCAAAATGTGGTACGCTGTGACATTTAGTCGCAGCTATGAATGCCTCATTTTGCCCTGCGGGGATGCCGAGCGCGTGCTTTCGTGTGAGTTATTTCTATCTTTCCGTTCGTTCCGTTGTTCCCCCAACTCCCCCAAACCCACAATGAAAATAGGAGATAAACACCTATGATAAGTGTTCATCTCCTACTTTATTAGGGGCCGTTGTTTCCTTCGGTCCTTCGATTTTGACCTTAGGCGGGGGGGGGCGCCGCCTCTCTATTTCAGGTATTTCTCTGTTAGTGTGTAGAGCCGCTCCAGATTGGCTGGGTGGGATGAGAAGAGGTTGCGCGCATCGCCGCTGCCTACGCCGTTGACGGTGGGCTTCTGGTGGGTGATGCGGGTGATGCGTACCACGCACATAAGGCCGGAACCGCCCTGGTCGCGCTTGACGCTCTCGAGGGAGTGACGGGGCATCAGGGCCATGCAATAGAGACCGATGTCGAGCCATGACTGGCCGTCGCGAATGGTCTGGTATTCACGGCGGGAGTAGTTGTCGGGAGTACCGGTCTTGGAGAAGAGAATGAGTTCGTTGCCACCCGTGAGGTGCTTGCTCTCATTGAGTTGGGCCACGGTGCGATACATGGGGGTGAGCAGGTTGTGGGTGGTATTCTGGGCCGATGCAAAGCGGTCGAGGAATACGTTCCACACGTTGTTGGCCGTCTCGGGGTGGGCCAGCTGAGGCAGTATCGAGGGGTAGTGGGGCAGTGTGTCGGAGGCTATGAAGGATGCCATGACCTGACGTTTGGTGAGCATGTGTGTCCATGCCTCGGCGAGCTTGATGGTGTTCCAGTCATTGCTGCCCTGACCTAATATCCATGGCACGATGGTGGCGCGCAGGCCTCGTGCAGGACCAAAGAAGGTCTCGTAGTGCATGGTGGGGGCCTCGGGGGTGACGATGTCGAGACCGAAGTCTCCCTCCTCGCTGTCGATGCCGAGATGGCGCCAGAGATAGTAGTCCATGTCGTCGGTGTGCTTGGCGTAGTGGTCGTCGTACGACTTGACGCCATACAGAGCATCGATGTTGCGGATGAAGGGTGTGGAGGTCCAGTCGTGGGTCTGCTCATCCAGGGTGGAGCGCAGCACAATATCGCGCTTGGTGGTCTGGAAGACGTGCGACTGGGTGAAGTCCTGCGAACCGCCGTTGAGGGCGAGTGTGGCGAGTGCTACGGGGTAGACGTCGTCCGAGGCGGCTATGAATTCGACCATGCCGCTGCGCCCTGCCCAGTGACTGCTGGCCTTCTTGGCCCATACCTGCACGGGCGAACCGAAGAAGGTACCTGTCTTGCCATCACCGAAGCTATACTTGCCGCGTGTGTCGAGGTCGAGCAGGTTGCGCTCAGTCTGTACGGCAGCCAGGGCGAGCATGGGCTTGAAGGCTGAGCCTATGTAGCGTCGGGTCAGGGCGGGATTCTTGCGCGAGAGCACGAGGTCCTCGTCGGCACCGCGGTCTGCGCTGCGGTAGTAGGGGGCAGCGATGACCTGTCCTGTGGCCATGTCCATGACGGTGAGCGAGAGTTCCCACTCGTCGGTGGAGTGCGCATAGGACTTGCCTCGGAGGGTGTTGCGGTAGTAGCTCTCCAGCTGGCTTTCGAGCTCGCGCGAGAGGAGGGGGTCCAGGCTGAGGCGTATGTCGGCGAGACTGTCGCCGGTATGGCCTGTGAGGGCTGTGGTGAGCCCGTTGACCACCTGGTGGGTGAAGCGGTCTATGGTGTGCGATGGTGCTGTGTAGCGCTCGTGGCCCGAGGTGGTGGCCACGGGGGTGGAGAGTAGCAGGGCGGGGTTGTGGTGGGTGAGGTGCATCTCGGCTATCTGTGTGCTGTCGCCACGGTGTACGATGCGCAGCAGGAGGGGGGTGGTGAAGGCGTAGTCGCTGCCCTGATGGGCTGCCTCTGACTGCTCCACGGGGGGTAGGAGGCCCTGGTCGTTGTAGGGCAGACAGAGAATGTCGCCCTCGGCCTTGATGCGGATGAGGGTATCGGCGGGGTAGTCGAACTTGAGCGAACGGCCCTGCTGGCCATCAAACTTGATGACGACCTGAGTATTGCCTGCCTCGAGCTCTGCATGGTATTTTAGGGGATCGATGGTGCGGTTGAGACGCTGTGTGCGGGTGTCGATGCTGAAGGTTTGGCCCTGGGTTTGGCGCTGTGTGGAGCGTCGCAGGGGGAGCACGACATCGCCCCAGGAGAGGAAGCAGTGGCGTGACTCCTCGAAGAGGCTGCCATCATCGGCAAGGATGCGTCCCTGCCAGGGAGTCTTCTCGAGGGCTACCTTAAACATGGAGGGCACGATGTAGATGCTGTCGACGCGTAGGCGGTAGTCGGTGTCGCGCTGACGGCGGAATCGCAGACGGAAGATGCGTGTGGCCATGGTGCGTCGCTGCTCGGCCAAGAGTCGAGGCAGGTCGCTGTTGTGGAAGAACATGCGGAGGTGGGAGTCGTCGATCTGCTCGGGGTCGATGTCGACAAGGCGTATGTCGGTGACGCGAGCTGACGAGATGTCGCTCTCGGCATGGGGCAGCGCAAAGGTCAGTCCGGGGTACATGCTGTTGAGCTCATCGATGTTCTTAGGGTTGGCCTCGGTGTTGCCCTTGGCCACCATGTAGGCGAGCAGACGATTGGTCTTGCCCACGAATCCGGCATCGCTCGAGGGCGTGTAGATGGTGGAGTTGGCGTGCTGTCCCATCTGGGTGCATCCCTTGAGGAGGGTGAAGGCAAGGATGAGAGCCACCACCACGGCAATGGCTATCTTGATCAGCTTGGCATAGTGACGCTGCCAGTGTGGGTCTATTTTGGGAGGCATAGGGGCGATGAACGATTAACAATTAATAATTAACAATTAACAATGGGGCGAGGGTAGGGTACCTTAGGGCCTTGCGTCGTTGTTGTCGGCCTGGGCTGCCTGAGGGGCAGGCTTCCTAATGGGAGCCTTCTTGATGGAATCCCTGCTTAGGGAGTCCCTTCTGATGGAATCCTTGCTGAGGGAATCGCGCAGGAGGGAGTCTCCCAGGAGGGAGTCGGGGATGAGGGCGCGTAGGCTGTCGCTGTCTGCCACTGCTGTGGTGGGGGGAGTGGTCTTGGACGTCTGGTGGTAGATGATACCTCCCACTACGAGGCCGACTACCAGAATGAAGGCTGTGGCTATGGCGCCCCATTTCAGAGTAGAGCGACGCATTGTGAAGCGCGACGAGTGTGTGGCCTGACGGCTGGCATGCTTGAGCAGGGGGGAGTCGGCCTCGAGCATGCCTCGCTGGCGCAGCGCACCGACGAGGGCATCGAGGGCGGGCTGGAGGGTGCGCTTGCTCTCTCGGAAGGCTTCCTCATTGCGGTGACGGCGCACAAAGTAGGCCAGGAATTTACCCTTGAGCTCGTTGAGCTGGTCCTTCTTCATGTGGCTCATCTGCATGAGGGCCCACTTGATGGATGGCTTGTGGAGCGAGGCAATGGCCTTGACGAAGTGCGATTTGGAGATGTCCTGGGTCTGAAACCACGATGGTATCTGGGCCATGGCGTAGGCCGAGAGGGCACGCTCGAAGACTGCCTGACGCGAGATGCGGCGTAGCTCCTTGCCCTGGCGTTCGCATTGACGGTAGAGTTTGATCCAGTCGTTGATGGTCATGCCCGGGCATATCATGAGTATGTCGCTCTCATTGTCGAAGGCATAGAAGTGCTCGGGGGTGAGAGTGGGCTTCGATAGGGCCTCCAGGAGTTGGTCGTAGGTGCGCGGACAGGCGGCGAGAAGGAGTTTGTGGGCGTGCTCTCGGGCTGTGTCGACGACGGTCTGCGGACAGTGATTGCGCACCATGTCCTTGATGGCCTGTTCGATGCGGTCGGGGTCGCCGATGGTGGCAGCGCGCTGGATGCGCTGGGCGGTGACGTACTCGGGCAGGTAGGGCATGAGGGAGGCGTAGGCCGTGAGGAGTTTGGACAGGGTGGGGGCTGTGCTGCGGCGCTCCATGACGGCCAGGAAGGCACTGCGCGACTTATCGTCGAGGCGTTGGTGCTTGTGGTAGAAGTCGAGGAGCGTGACAATGAAGCCCTTGCGCGAGAAGAGCCCGTTCTTGTCGCAGAATTGCACGAGACCCTCGTCGAGCACCTCATAGTGGGGACCAAACACGATGGGGCGTACCTGAGAGAGGCTCTTCTGCTTGGCCTGGAGCACGATGTAGGCATGGCGGTAGCTGACACTCTGACTGAATATCATGGCCTTGGGATCACCCTCGCCCTTGCCCATGAGATTGTCCATGATGTCTACATAGAGCGTAGGGTCGGCCTTGAGCACGGCCTTGAGGAGGGTGAGGGTATCCTCGGTGGTCATATAGGAGCGAACGCGCATGAAGACGTTCATGTCCATGCGTGTGGCACCCCACTCGCGGGCATTGGTGTGGATGTCGGCCAACTGCTGGCGTCCCTGGGGCTTGTTCTCGAGGGCCTTGACTACCTGTGAGAAGGCATACCAGTCTGTGAGTTCGATATCATCGGGTGTGAGTTGGAAGTAGGGCTCCTCGAGGTGGTCCACCTTCCAGTTGTTGTTGACCTTCTTGACGGCTTTGGCGATAGAGGGCTGGAGGTCCTTGCCGAGCTGGGTGTCGGCGTGTCGGGGCATACCATTGAGGAGCACGGAGTGCTTGAAGAGCCATTGCAGGGCCTTCTCCTTCATGTTGTCGGCCAGGTGGAGCACATCATAGAGGCGGCACACCTTGTCGGTGTTGTCGCATCGCTGCAGGTACTGGTCGATGATGGCATCCCACTCCTTGGCGCTGCGCAGATGGGGGAAGAGCTGGAGCATGCGTCCTGCCACCTTGGGTATGGGATAGTTGTGGGAGAGGAGGAAGAAGAGTTTGTCGGCCACATCGCGCTGACGGTAGCTGCCCTCAGGACTGCAGATGACGGCCTCGAGGATGCGCATCTCGTTGGCATTGGGTATGCTCTGGGGGGTGCCTATGGCCTTGTCTACATTCTGGGGTATGACGCCTATGAGGGCGCTGATGTTGGCTCTGGTGGCGGGCTTGCTGCCAAGGAATGCACGCACCAGGCGCGACGACTCCTCCATGAGTTGCTGCTCGGGGGCGGTGATGGCTGGTGCGTTGACGGGCTGTGGTGTGGCTCCCTGCCAGTCGATGATGGCGCTATGCTGCTGTGCGTTGCCCCAGCGCTCTATGGGGTCGTGGTGGACGATGATGGTGAGGTGGTCGGCCAGTGTGCGTACTGCCATAGTGGCGGCATCGAGCGAAAATCCCATTGAGACGAAGGGTCTGATGGCCTGGGGCAGGGCATCGATGGCGTGGGTGATGGCCAGCAGTCGGCGCGACTGACGCAGATGGTCGGCATGGAGATCCTCGTCCTGACCGATGCGTATGAAGAGTTGCCGGCCATGGAATACGCAGTAGGCTATCCTCTCGGCGAGCATCTGCTCGGTGGCATCTGGCTGATGGTGGTGGGGCGTGATGGTGGTGGCGGCACTCACTCCGTAGTGGCGCTGCGTGTAGGTGTGCATGCCGTCGAGTGCGGCTATGAGGGAGGTGTATTGTGCCCCTGCAGCCATGAAATCCTCGGTGCGTATCTCGTAGATGGCTCGTGTGTCGTAGGCTCTGGCCATACCCGGGAAGACGGTCATGCTGCCCTGTGCGTGTAGCAGCGTGAGCAGTCCGTTGTCGGGATTGGTCAGGAAGTAGAGTGAGGCATATTTGTCTGACATGGGTGCCTGTGCGTTGCTCGTGAGCAGGGTGCTGAAGTTGTCGGCAGCAGCTGATATGCCGCTGGTGTAGGCCAACACTCCGTCGCCCCGCTCATTGGTGAGCGAGCCAAACACTTTCTTTTCGATGTTTATTGATGGCATGGTTCTTTTTAGGGTCTAAAGTCAATGGTGGGGGCTGTGCCCCGGTCTAAAGTCTAAAGTCGACAGTCAATTGCAATTTATAAATGGTAAATGGATTTATCCTCCATAGAGATAATCGAGGATCGAACCGTATTCGGTGGCCTCAAAGGGGAGGGCTTTGCCCTGTGAGAGGAGGATGTCGCAGGCGAGTTGGTAGGTGCCGAAGCAGAGACGCTGGCTGGGATCGCCTACGGGGCCGGCAAACTTGGCGTCGTTGCCTTCCTTGTGACCGAAGATGTTGAAATGCTTGTCGATGGGCGAGGCCGTAAAGTAGACGTGGGGTGGGAGCTGCAGGAGGCGTGCATTGTCGTCGTTGGCCAGTTTGCTGGTAGAGGTGAGACTCATGAAGATGCCCTTGCGATTGTGGATATGTTCGCGCAGTTTGGTGGCATCATTGTCGCTGGTGGCCGAGATGACGGTATACTCAAAGTCGTCGTGGAAGTACTCGCCCTGATGCTCATCGAAGTTGGTGAAGTGCTCCAGGGCTGTATCCTTGATCTGCTCAGAGGCTTCGAGACCCGAGAGATGGTCCCACATGGTGTCGGCGTCGGCGAATGTGTATGTGCTGCCCTGGCTACCTCCGAAGGGGCCCGCTACGACCTGTCCCGCATCGCTGGTTTTGCGGCTGAGCAGGGCCATGAGGTAGGAGTAGGTGCTATTGTGGTCGGTGGCTGCAAAGAGGCTCTGCAGGTTGGTCTGGCGGATGATGCTGTCGACGCCTCGGAATGCGAGATACCAGTGCTTCTTGCGTCCTCGCTTGGTGAAGGCGAGCGTCTTGAGTGCCTCCATCATGGGGTTGAAGCGGTCTGTGCTGTCGCCCCGGCCCACAGTAGAGGGTACGGCCATCTTGTCGCAGATGACTACATCACTGGCCTGGTAGGTGTAGTAGTGGAAGTAGAAGTGGTTCTTGTAGACCTTGTCGAAGCGGTCGCGGCTGCTGTCGGTGGAGTGTATGCCAAACTCGGTCTGGCCCACCGAGAGCGAACCGCTGAGATACTTGTCCACATCGATGACCTCCCATGCATCGACGATGGCCTCCATGACGGTGTCGGTGACAAAGTCGTAGAAGTGGTCGAAGAGGTAGCGTCCCGACACGAGGCGTGTCTTCTTGGTCAGTTTGTCGTAGCCGCCTGAGAGACGGTCGATATAGATGGCGCTCTTGACATAGTCCTGGGTGCGGCTTGGCGTGGCTCCAAAGAGCGAGTTGGCGCTCTCCATGTTGCCGCCTTCGATGACGATGCCGTCATTGACGTCCTGGCTGTCCACGGTGTGATGGGCCTTCATATACTTCACGGTGCGTCGTATACCCTTGCCCCCCTTCTGTCGCCATGTGGTGACCTCGAATATCTTTGAACCGCAGTTGCGCAGAGCCTTCGCAATGGCTTGGTATTCCATGATGGAATCCTTGGTGATGACCTCACCGGGCACATCGAGAAAGTCGAGCGTGAAGGTACGCCCCAGTTCGTGGTTGGTCATGGCGCTCGAGTACTGATTCTCGGGGCGGCAGGCATACACGGGGGTCTTGTCCACGCCCTCGAGGTTGTTCACGTTGGGTATGAAGTGTGTGATGGGGGTATGTGTCGTGTCGTCGTCCTCGTCCTCCTCGGGGCGGTATCCCATGTTGTCGAGTGCCGTCACGAGGTCGGTCAGGAGATAGGTCTTGCCACTACTGGTGGCACCAATCACGGCGAGTCGGATTTTGTTTTGTCCGAACAGGCTTTTTATTCTGTCAAGGATAGAGATCATATATTTGTTTTTTGAAGTTCTAAGGAAGTAATGGGGGAGTGATGAAGTTATTAGGATGAATGTCTTGCAGGTAATGGCATCACACCTTTTATTAATTACTCATTGCACATCACCAACCACACGTTACTCATAGTTAATTATTAACTGTTCAATGTTAATTGCCCATTGTTGATTATTAACTGTTCATTGTTAATTATTAACTGTACCTTGCCTGGCCTTTGTGGCTGTCATAAAGGCCAGGAGGATGCTGGTCTCCAGGGCTTCGCCCACGGAGTCGATGCCAAGGCCGGGATTGAGGCGACCTGTGAAGGGCAACTGACCCACGTAGGAGAGGTAGAGGTAGAGGGTGGTGCCAAGCCACATGAACATGGTCAGGATGCGCCACAGGGTGCGCATATCGAGGTACATGAGGTCGCGCTGATGCATCGTGGGACGGATGCCAAAATAGAGCACGGTGTAGGCCAGGATTGCAAGCAGACCGAAGTAGGGGATGTAAGCCATCCATCCATAGCCCCCCACAAAGGCACAGGGCATGCTGAGGTCGTTGAGCACCACAGGGCTCTGGCCCGTCGACACGCTGGGGTGGAGGGGGTGGTGGTCGTTGTTGAGGGGGTCAGAACCATCGTTGTTGAACATCGAGTGCATCATGACCGTCATAAATTCTCCGTCGCTCACAGCGTAGCGGTAACCAGAGTTGAGGTAGTCGTCATACTGGGCAAACATGCTGATGCGGCGGTTGCTGCGGTCGTAGGATACCTTCTCCGGATTGCCCACCAGACCGATGAGCCAGGGCAGGGCCAGAGCCACCACCAATGCTCCTATGGCCAGGTAGGGGATGGCCTTCAGTTCGCGCTCCTCAGCACGTCTCTCCTCGGGGTCCTTGGCATAGCCTGACTTGCTCTTGAGGAGCATGAAGTAGAGCAGCATAAAGGTGAGGAAGAAACCGAAATAGTTGGTGAGGTAGCCCTTGTCGCCAAAGAGCATGGCGGCTGCGAGATAGACCACCGACGTGGCGAGCATCTCGAGGAAGACTATCATGCGCTGCTGGTTGTAGTCAATCGACGAGAGTGTGTAACTGTAGCCTATGATGACACCCAGAGTGATGAATGCTGTGGAGAAATTGCCCGGTGCCAGCGAGATGACCATGATGATGAGTGCAGGCAGGGCAGCATAGCGCACCAGAAAGAACAGCGTGGTGAGCATCATCATCAGTATGCGGTGCCCCCATCCGTGGTATCCGCGCATGCGGCGTGTGGAGCGGGCCTCATAGCGGTCTGTCCATGCATTGATGCGCTGCTGCAGGTGCCATCCCCGGGGCATGATGGAGTGGATGGTGTTGAGTACACAGAGGAGTGCGAGCGTCACCATATTGGCCAGTATCAGCATCAGGGGCACGCTGCGGTGCAGGTCGTTGATGGCCTCGTTCTTCATCCACGCCAGGGGATTGAGGCTCATCGTCTCACCGGGCAGGTAAGCAGCCAGAGTGGCAGCGTTGTAGCCCTCGTCCATGGTTCGGAAGGCCCAGATGCAGAGCAGGAGCACGGCTGCACCGACGCCCACGGCCACCCACTTGCGCTGCTTGCCGCCAGCATTGCGCTTGCGGGGCAGGGTGAGGAAGTCGTGGTTGAGCACGAGCGAGAGCAGTGTGATGAGCAGCAGCATCAGGGCTGTAGCTACGACGGTGATGCCCGTGATCTTCTCAAAATAGGGGTAGGTGAAGCTCAGCTTGAGCGCTATCAGCGTCTTGCACATACAGTAGGCCAGCGCAATGGTGAGGATGACAGCAAAGTAGTGGGGCAGATGCATCGACCATGTGCTGACGCTGGCCTTGCCCGGTGCCTTGCTGGCATCGGTGAGGTAGGGGTAGGCTGCCATGAGTATGACGAAGACGATGAGTGGGAGCCAGAGATAGCTCAGGAGAAAGGGCGTGGCGATGATGCCTGTGCGCAGATGCACGGAGGCGGGGCCCGCCGAGATGTCCACGTGGTCGGTGTCGGGCAGCAGGTGCCATCTGCTACGCGCCAGATGTGTGCCCACCATGGTGGAGTCGCCGCTGAGGGTGATGTGCATCACATCGGGGCGCACCGCACCGCAGAAGGCAGGCACGTAGACCGTCTCGCTCTGAGGCAGACTCTGGTCAGTCTGGTGGATGGTGAGCATGGTGAAGCGGCGGTCCTTCTTGCCCCACTTGCGCAGCGAGTCGATGCGCTCAGCATAGGTCACGGCCTTGGGGAAGCGTATCTCATCCGTATCGCCGTCGTGGTGGATGGTGACGTGGCCAGCTCCCCATTCGGTGGTGATCACCACGGGTTTCATGGTGTGGTTGATATCGCCCAGATGGAAGGTGCTCTTGTCCACGCTGCTGAGGCGGTAGCTGTTGGTGCGTATACCAAAGAACTGCACCTTACACCATGCCGCCTCGTTGGGGGTGAGACTGGCTGTAGCCCCCTCGCTGCAATAGCCCGTGCCATCGAGGGTGGTCGAGGTGTCGAGTATCATCAGGTGGAGGCCATCATCGTTGCGGTATACGAAGGAGCGCAGCTTCTCACGCGTCTCCCAACCATCCTCGGGGTATGTCTTGGCCAGCACGTTGGCGAGCATCACGTAGCGGTTGTCCGTGCCTTTGAGGGCCTCTTCTATCTGCTTGATGGTGAGCTGTGCCTTCTTGCCGGCATGGTCGACGCTGACGGTGCTGGCCCCGCCCATGAGGTGCAGATTGGGGTTGCGACCATTGATCTTGTAGTAGCAGAGCGAGTCGGCCTTGATATACTTATCACTCACTTGCCAGTGGTAGCCGGCATCATCGCCCTGCCATGTGATGGTCATGTAGTCGGAGGGTATCTGGTTAAAACAGATGTCACCCCCCTGACCCACACGCAGTGTGGTGCTGTTGATGCTGACTCCGTCGATGTCTACGATGAGTCGTCTGCTGATGCGCATCATCATGGCTACGCATACCACGATGATGGCCACTGTGGCCAAGAGTGCTACGTTGAGTTTGGTTTTCATTGGTTACATTATTTATAATGCAAATTTATAGATTTTTTCTTTCCCGCTTCTCCTCACCACTGTTTTTTCTCTTGGCATAGCAGCAAAAAGGCATGCTTTTTATCATTTCTTCACAGAAAAGCCTTATATTTGTCCCTGCTTTATGAAACCCCAAAAGGTATAACTGAGCCAATCCTCCGGGAATGAGCCACTGTGCGAGGCGCTATATCGCCTCGCACATCCCCAAGTATACCCCCAAAACCTCAAACAGACAATGTACATAGCAGTAGCAGGCAATATTGGTAGCGGCAAGACGACGCTCACGGAGCTCCTGGCTCGCCACTATGGGTGGAGCCCACGCTTTGAGGCCGTCAGCTACAATCCGTATCTCGAGGACTTCTATGCCGACATCCCCCGATGGTCCTTTGCCCTCGAGGTCTACTTCCTCAAGGAGAGATTCAAGGATATGCTCGCCATCCAGCAGAGCAGCGAGGTGGTGGTCCAGGACCGCAGCATCTACGAGGGCGTCCACGTCTTCGCGGCCAACAATCATGCACAGGGCAATCTCTCTGACCGCGACTTCCAGACCTACATGGAACTCTTTGAGCAGATGACCTCCCTGCTCCGTTTGCCCGACCTCATGATTTATCTTCGCGCCTCCATCCCACATCTCGTGAGCAACATACAGCGCCGCGGACGCGACTACGAGCAGACCATTCAGCTCGACTACCTCAAGGGGCTCAACGAGCGCTACGAGGACTTCATCTTCAACCACTACAAGGGTCGTGTGCTCGTCATCGATGTCGACAACATGGACTTCCTGCATCGCCGCGAGGACTTTGCTTCCATCGTAGACCGCATCAATCACCGACTCTACAATATGTTCCCCGAATAATCACCCAACAACATACATTTCCCCATGCATATAGCAATAGCAGGCAATATAGGCAGCGGCAAGACCACGCTGACCAAGATGCTGGCCAAACGATATGGCTGGACACCACAGTTCGAACCCGTAGACAACAATCCCTACCTCGAGGACTACTATGCAGACATGGCCCGATGGTCTTTCAATCTGCAAATCTACTTCCTTAACAAGCGCTTCCGCGATGTGGTGGAGATATCCAAGAGCCCCGACACCATCATCCAGGACCGCACCATCTTTGAGGATGCACGCATCTTTGCTCCCAACCTCCACGATATGGGACTCATGTCTGACCGCGACTTTGCCAACTACTCCGAACTCTTCGACCTCATGATGTCGCTCGTGGGGCTCCCCGATCTTATGATCTATATCCGCAGCAGCATCCCCAACCTCATCGAGCAGATAGGCAAGCGTGGACGCAACTATGAGCAGTCCATCCGTATTGACTACCTCACAGGCCTCAACAACCGCTATGAGGAGTGGATCAGTTCATACCCTGGACGCCTGATCATCGTAGACGGCGACACTACCAAGTTTGAGACCAACCCCGAGGACTTCCACCGCATCACAGAGCAGATAGACGGACACCTCTACGGGTTGTTCTGAGCCTATTTATGGCATAGCTACAATTGCTCCATCACATAGTGCGAGGCGACTCATCGCTTCGCCTTTTTTGTGTTGAAGTAATGATATTTTGCCGTTGGTGTGCTCCACTCATCCTTCGGTTTGAGTTCGGATTGCCTTCGGAATGATATGCTCTTGGATTTTTCCTCGATTTGTAAGGAAATATAACAAACGTTGCATATTAGCGCTACAGAGAGTGTATATTACAGTTAATAATATAAGGAATATAGAGAAAGGCGAATATACACCACACACTCCATAAAAAAATCATTGTGCGAGGCGATTCATCGTCTCGCTTTCCCCCCCTTCTCCTCCCCTTTATGACCATATCCAAAGAGGGTGAATTGCTTACCCCGTTTTGCAAATTTCGGGCCGCCGGCACTTTTGGGGTAAAAAAATGAGGACGGACGCGTGTAGTAAGCAAAGAAATCACTACCTTTGTCGGCAGTAAGAGTTAATACATCATTTAATTAATTAATACTTATGACAAGTTACAAAGAACTGGGTTTGGTTAATACCCGTGAGATGTTCAAGAAGGCTGTAGCTGGTGGCTACGCCATCCCCGCTTTCAACTTTAACACTATGGAGCAGATGCAGGCTATCGTGCAGGCTGCTGTTGAGACCAAGTCACCCGTTATCATGCAGGTGTCTAAGGGTGCTCGCGCTTATGCCAACGGTACCATCCTCCGCAACCTTGCCAAGGGTGCTGTTGAGTACGCCAAGGAACTCGGTTGCGAGAATCCTCAGATTGTTCTTCACCTCGACCATGGTGACACCTTCGAGATTTGCAAGGAGTGCATCGACAACGGTTTCTCTTCTGTAATGATTGACGGTTCTCACCTCCCCTACGAGGAGAACGTAGCTCTCGCTAAGAAGGTGGCTGACTATGCTCACCAGTATGACGTAACCGTAGAGGCTGAGCTCGGTGTTCTCGCTGGTGTTGAGGATGAGGTATCAGCAGCTGAGTCACACTACACCCAGCCCGAGGAGGTAATCGACTTCGCTACCCGTACCGGCTGCGACTCACTCGCTATCTCTATCGGTACCAGCCACGGTGCATACAAGTTCACTCCCGACCAGTGCACTCGCAACGAGCAGGGTATCCTCGTTCCTCCCCCATTGGCATTCGACATCCTCGCTGAGATCGAGCAGAAGCTCCCCGGCTTCCCCATCGTACTCCACGGCTCATCATCAGTTCCTCAGGAGGAGGTAGCTACCATCAACAAGTTCGGTGGCAACCTGCCCGACGCTATCGGTATCCCCGAGGAGCAGCTCCGCAAGGCTGCTCAGAGCGCTGTTTGCAAGATCAACATCGACTCAGACTCTCGTCTGGCTATGACCGCTGCTATCCGTAAGCACTTCGCTGAGCATCCCGATCACTTCGATCCCCGCCAGTACCTCAAGCCCGCTCGCGAGAACATGAAGAAGATGTACATCCACAAGATTGTAAACGTACTCGGTTCGAACGATAAGCTCTAATCTCACGTATTAGACTTCATAACTTTGATAGAATAGGAGGCATCTCCCCACACAGGGAGCATGCCTCCTATCTTTGTTTGCCCGACATGGGCATAATCTAATGGGTGAAAGTCCCGAGCGCGCCCCGATAGCGGGAAGCGCATAGTCCGAGGCAACGGTGTCCACCGCGAGGGGAATCGGAAGGAAGCTAAGGACAAAAGTCTGGCTCCACGCACAGAAACTTGATAT
>CALZKW010000011.1 GCA_945788095.1 uncultured Prevotellaceae bacterium
CCCGCACGTCAGTTTAGCAAACTGGTGGTTTCAGCCACTCACCCAAACTTCCTTCCTTAATTATGATGAGCCTCAGACCTCTTTGTAAGCTCGTTTGCTGTAGGTCTGTCCCTCAATTGCGATGCAAAGGTACGATGAAATCTCTACACTTGCAAATTTTTCACTAAGAATTTTCACTTTTCTTGTGATTTTTTCTGTTGCCAGGTTGGCGATTTTTGCCCATTTTATCGGATTTTCGCTGATTATTAGGGTGTTGCGATGTATTGGGTTTTCCTTTGCGATTTTTATCTTTTTTGCCTTCGTTGCGTGAGTTGTTTGGTTTGCCCTTACCCTTGGGGGAGCGGGTGTTGCGGGAGAGGGGAGACTTTTTATTATAGGTGGGAGTCTCGCCGAGTGACTTGGGCATCTCGTTTTTGAGTACGTCATACTCGAGGAAGCGCTCGATGTTGGCAAAGTAGCGCTGGTCCTTGTCGCCAACAAAGGTGATGGCCTTGCCAGTGAGACCGGCACGGGCTGTGCGTCCTATGCGGTGTACGTAGTCCTCCACGTCGCGGGGAACCTCGTAGTTGATGACCATTTGGATGTCGTCGATGTCAATGCCTCGTGCTACGATGTCAGTTGCTACGAGGATGTCGAGCTGCTGTGACTTGAAGCGGAACATGACATCGTCGCGCTCCTGCTGAGAAAGATCGCTGTGCATGGCCTCGCAGTTGAAGCCATTGCGCTTGAGGGCGATGTTGATTTCCTTGACGCTCTGCTTGCTGGAACAGAAGATGATGACACGCTGGGGCTTTGTGTCGCGGAAGAGGTGGCGTATGATGCCGAGCTTCTGTGTGTCGTAGCAAATGAAGGCACTCTGGTGGATGGCTTCGTTGGGTTTGGATACAGAGAGTTTAATCTCCTTTGGATTGCGGAGGATGTTGGAAGCCATCTTCTGTATCTCAGCGGGCATGGTGGCAGAGAACATGATGGTTTGGCGCTCGGGGTTGGTCATCTCGCGCTCGATGCGGAGGATGTCGTCGGAGAAACCCATATCGAGCATACGGTCAGCCTCGTCGAGGATGAAGAAACTGACACGCGAGAGGTCGACATTGCCCTGCTGGATATGGCTTATGAGACGGCCGGGGGTGGCGATGATGACATCGGCACCGAGTGCAAGGCCACGACGCTCCTGTTCGTAGCGTGCACCGTCGTTGCCACCATAGATAGCTACGCTGGAGATACCAGGGGTGTAGTAGGCAAAGCCCTGGAGAGCCTGATCGATCTGCTGAGCGAGTTCACGGGTGGGAGCCATGATGACACAATTGATGGCATCAGAGGGGTAGCCGCCATCGCAGAGAAGACTGAGAACGGGGAGGAGGAAGGCAGCGGTCTTGCCAGTACCAGTCTGAGCCACAGCTATGAGATCGTGGCCATCAAGGATGGCAGGGATGGCATGCTCCTGGATGGGAGTAGTCTCTATGAAGTTCATCGCATCGAGTGCATCAAGCACGTCGTCGTGAAGATCTAAGTCGTAAAAATCCATAATCATACCCCTCGTTGACCTCCATGGAGTAGGGAGGGACACCGATGCAGGGGTGTGGGTGTCGGGTGTTAGAGATGCGTGACGGGTGGGACCACGGTGATATCTAATATATAAAGGTGTGTTATCGGGGAGCCTTGCTATAGAGGAAGGCAGCGATAAGGAGGTAGATGGCATTGGGTATCCACACGGCCACTATGGGGAGGAGTCCGGCCTGGATGGCGAAGGTGGCGGTGACGCTCTGCATCAGCACATAGAGGGCACTGAGGGCGAGACCAAGACCGAGGGACATACCCATGCCTCCCTTGCGTTTGCGCGAGGAGAGGGAGAGACCGATGGTGGCGAGAATAAAACTGGAACAGGGGTTGGCAAAGCGCTTGTAGTACTCCACCCAGTAGACCTGCACCAGGGCATTTCCGCGCTCTATCTGCTTCTGTATGTAGTCAAGGAGTTGCGAGTTGGTCATGGTCTCCTGCATATTGCGGGTGGGGAGTAGGTCAGAGGGCTCCATGGTGATGACGGAGTCCATCTGTGCCACGTGGCGCATCTTTTCCTGGTTGCCGCGAAGGTCGCGCAGGGTGACGTCGTATAGTTTCCAATGATAGCGCTCCTGCGAGATTTTGTCGTACTGGATACTATTAGCGGTGAGGTGCTGCACGAGTTTCTTGTTCTCAAACTTGTCGAGCGAGAAGTGGTAGCCGGTGTAGGTGGGTCCGTCGTAGCTCTCGAGATAGGCCACCACATCGGGCTGCACCTTGAGCTGTGCATTCGTTCGCGAAGTCTTGTTCTGGCGTGCCTTAGTCTTCTTGTAGGTGTTCTCAAAGGCGAGTCGCTTGACGCTGCCTCGGGGTATGACCTCGGCACCGAGGTAGAAGTTGAGACCGGCGACGAGTGCTGCGGAGAACATATAGGAGCGCCAGATGCGGTTCATGCTGACACCTGCGGCAAGCATGGCGATGACCTCGGAGTTGTCGGCCAGTTTGCTGGTGAAGAAGATGACGGCAATGAAGAGGAAGAGAGCGCTAAAGAGATTGGCATAGTAGGGCACGAAGTCGAGGTAGTACATAAGGATTTCCTTGCCTGGTGCTCCGGTCTCACTGTAGCGCGCCATGCTCTCATTGTAATCAAAGACGACGGCGATGCTGATGATGAGGAGTATGGCGAAGAAGTAGGTGCCAAGGAACTTGCCAATGATGTAGCGGTCGAGGCGGCATGGGAACCACCCTTTGGGCCAAAGTCGTATGTGGGGTATCTTCATCTTAGAGTCGCTGTGATACTTGTTTTACCATCTGTGCCTTCCATGTGGCGAAGTCGCCGGCTATGATGTGCTGGCGTGCCTCGCCCACGAGCCAGAGGTAGAAGGCCAGGTTGTGGATGCTGGCAATCTCCATGGCCAGGAGTTCCTGCGCCTTGAAGAGGTGGTGGAGGTAGGCCTTGGTGTAGAAGGTGTCGACGGAGGCTGTGCCACAGGGGTCAACGGGCGAGAAGTCCATCTCCCACTTCTTATTGCGCATGTTCATGATACCCTGACTGGTGAAGAGCATGGCATTGCGGCCATTGCGGGTAGGCATGACACAGTCGAACATGTCGACGCCGCGCTCGATGGCTTCGAGGAGATTGACGGGGGTGCCTACGCCCATCAGGTAACGAGGCTTCTCGCGGGGCAGTATCTCGTTGACCACCTCAATCATCTCGTACATCACCTCGGCGGGTTCGCCTACGGCCAAGCCACCAATGGCATTGCCATCACACTCCTTGCTGGCCACATACTCGGCTGCCTGACGACGGAGGTCGGGGTAGGTGCAGCCTTGCACAATGGGGAAGAGTGACTGCTGATAGCCGTACTTGGGTTCGGTCTCATTGAAGCGCTTGATGCATCGGTCGAGCCAGCGCTGGGTGAGTCCGAGGCTCTTCTTGGCATACTGATAGTCGGAGGTGCCTGGAGGACACTCGTCGAGGGCCATCATGATGTCTGCACCGATGCTGCGCTCGATGTCCATGACACGCTCAGGGGTGAATATGTGTTTGGAGCCGTCGATGTGGCTACGGAAGGTGCATCCCTCCTCGGTGAGCTTGCGTATGCCTGTGAGCGAAAAGACCTGAAAGCCTCCGCTGTCGGTGAGCATGGGGCGGTCGAAGCCATTGAACCTGTGGAGACCGCCTGCAGCCTCGAGCACCTCGGTGCCTGGACGGAGGTAGAGGTGGTAGGTGTTGCCAAGGATGATCTGAGCCTTGACCTCCTCTTTGAGGTCGCGCTGGAGTACACCCTTGACGCTGCCCAGTGTGCCCACGGGCATGAAGATGGGTGTCTGTATCTGGCCGTGGTCGGTGGTGATGAGTCCGGCACGGGCATTGCTCTTAGAGTCGGTATGTTGTAGTTCGAATGTCACGTTAGTATATGATAATAGGTGAATAATAGATGGATCCAGTAATAGGCCTTTGGTCAATGGAGTTGTCTGTAGGATGTATATTGAGTACTCAATTGGGAGTATATTGAGTACTCAATTGGGAGTATATTAAGTACTCAATTGGGGGGATATGAAGTACTCCACCTTTGTTTCATCATGCGCTTCATTGGATAGCAATTAAGCGCTCCATTGGTTTTGCTTAGAGCGCTCTGCGCCCACGAGGAGAGCGCTCTATTGCCTACGAGGATAGCGCTCTGCTGAAAAAAAGGAGAGTACTATCCTTGGGTGGAGGAGAGTACTATCCTTGTGAGAGCATCAGGCGGGCTTTTCCTCTTCGATGGTGAAGTCGATGGGGTGGGCAACCTTCTGCTTGAGCAAAGCATAGCCCCACACGTCGAGGATGGTCTGGACGTAGTGGAAGGTGACACCCTTGAGGTACATCTCGGGGATTTCCTCGATGTCCTTGCGGTTCTCCTCGCAGAGCATGATGTCGGTGATGCCAGCTCGCTTTGCGGCGAGTATCTTCTCCTTGATGCCACCTACGGCGAGAACCTTGCCGCGGAGAGTTATCTCGCCAGTCATGGCCAGGTGAGAGCGCACCATACGCTGGGTGAGGGCACTGGCCAATGAGGTGGCCATGGTGATGCCGGCAGAGGGGCCGTCCTTGGGTACTGCCCCCTCGGGGACATGGATATGGATGTTCCAGTGGTCGAAGATGCGAGGGTCGATGTTGAGGGTGTCGGCATGGGCCTTGATGTATTCGAGAGCCAATACTGCACTTTCCTTCATCACATCGCCGAGGTTACCTGTGAGGGTGAGCTTGCCTGCCTTGCCCTTAGAGAGCGAGGTCTCGATGAAGAGAATCTCTCCGCCCACTGCAGTCCAGGCCAGACCGGTGACAACACCAGCTACTTCGTTGGTCTGGTATTTGTCGCGCGAGTAGAGGGGCTTGCCCAAAAGTTGTGTGATGAGCTCGGGTGACACCTTGTCTACGGTGAGACTACCCTCGGTGGCCAACTGCAGGGCCATCTTGCGGAGCACCTTGCTGATCTGCTTCTCCAGTCCACGCACACCGCTCTCGCGGGTATAGTTTTCAATGACGGATTCGATGGCAGCCTTGCTCCACTTGAGCTGTGCCTGACCCATGAGTCCATTCTCCTCCATAGCCTTTGGGATGAGGTGGCGCTTGGCTATCTCTATCTTCTCCTCGGTGACGTAGCCGCTGACCTCGATGAGTTCCATACGGTCGAGCAGGGGCTGAGGTATGGTGCCAATGTTGTTTGCTGTGGCTACGAAGAGTACGTTGGAGAGGTCGTAGTCAATGTCGAGGTAGTTGTCGTGAAAGGTGCTATTCTGTGCGGGGTCGAGCACTTCGAGCAGTGCACTGGCGGGGTCACCCTGGTGGGTGTTCTGTGTTATCTTGTCTATCTCGTCGAGCACGAATACGGGGTTGCAGCTGCCTGCCTTGGCCATATTCTTGAGGATGCGGCCGGGCATGGCACCGATGTAGGTGCGACGGTGGCCACGTATCTCCGACTCATCGTGCAGACCGCCGAGCGATACACGCACATACTTGCGGCCCAGCGACTCGGCTATGCTGCGACCCAGCGAGGTCTTGCCGACTCCCGGAGGACCGTAGAGACAGATGATTGGGCTCTTGAGATCGCCGCGAAGTTTCATCACTGCCAGGTGCTCAAGGATGCGCTCCTTGACCTTCTCCATGCCGTAGTGGTCCTTGTCGAGCTGCTTCTGGGCACGACTGAGACGGAGGTTGTCGGTGGTGCGCTCATCCCAGGGTAGGCTGAGCATGGTCTGGAGATAGGTGTACTGCACGTTGTAGTCGGGGCTCTGAGGCTGGAGGCGGTCGAGCTTGCTCACCTCGCGCTTGAAGGTTTCGAAGACCTTCTCGCTCCACTGCTTCTCAGCACCCTTCTCGAGGAGCTCCTCCGAGTCGCGCTGGGGCGAATTGGCCTCACCAAGTTCCTCCTGTATGTTGCGCATCTGCTGATGCAAGAAGTACTCGCGCTGCTGAGCGTTGAGGTCGGCCTGTGTCTTCTGATGGATGCGCTCACGCATGGCAAAATACTTCATCTCTACGCTGAGTTCGTGCATGAGAGCTTCGCCACGCTCCATGATGCCGCTAATCTTGAGCATCTTGAGCTTCGACTTGATGGGTAGGGGGAAATTGCAACAAGCGAAGTTGACAAAGAAGTTGTCGTTGCCCACATTGAGTATGGGGAATGCAGCCTCTGCGGGGAGGTTGTCGTTCATGCTGACATATTCCTTGGCCTTCTTGCGCAGTTCCTCTACGAGTATCTGGTAGGCAAACTTTTCGTTGTCGGTCTTGGGGTAGGTATCCTCTATCTTGTGCACTTTGGCACGGAGGAATGGCTGAATGCCGGTAATCTCGCCAATCTTGATGACGCAGAGTCCCTGGATGATAGCCTGCGTGGTGCCGTCAGGGAGTTCGAGCAAGCGGAGCACGCGTGCTGCCACACCATTGGCGTGGATGTCGTCGCGTCGTGGCATCTGAGTGTTTGGGTCGCGCTGGGTGCAGACACCGATGAGCTGGCCAGTACGCTCGGCCTCCTTGACGAGGCGGAGCGATGACTTGCGCCCTACTGATACGGGCACCATCACGCTGGGGAATATGACCATGTTGCGTAAGGGGAGGAGGGGTAGCTCCTCGGGGAGGTCGATGCCGTTGGTAATCTGCTCGACATCGCCGTCAAAATCTGCTATGAATGAAAATGAAGTTGGGGAATCGTTGTTCATCATTAGGTTGTAAGAGGGGGGGATGTTACTTGTAGTACTCGATGGTGCGCTCCTCCACATACGATTGCTGGTTGGAGCGGAAGCGGCGTCGTGTCCAGTTGCCATACTGGTCAGACTCGAGCACCTTTACACTGACGTTCTCCTGTCCGTCGCACCCAGGCATCTGAATGGTGGCGGTGTAGCCCTGGATGACGCCCTTGGCGTTGCGACGCAGACGTGATGTGCAGGAGATGTTCTTTTTGGTTTGTGAGTACACCTTGACACTCTGCAGGGTAGAGCCCGACCATGAGAATTCGTTGGTCACCTTGTCGCTATTGCGGGTGATGCTCTTAAGCTGGCCCCTGGCATCGCGCTTGATGGTGTAGAGGCCTGACGACTTCCACTTTCCATCACGGGTCAGCTCGATGATGTCGCGCTGCTCACGCATATACACCACCTGGTTGTAGCTGCCAAAGAGACCCTGCGTATAGTTGATGCTTTGCACGGGACCCTTGACATCAAACACCTTTGCGTCGGCAGACTGCTGGCCTGTTGTCTTGGCCTTGGCGGTCTTGTCGGCCTTCTTCTTGGGCTGCTTGGACTCGGCCTTGGCTTTGGCCTTTTCCTCGCGGTCCACAGGTAGTTCGATGAGTTTCTCCTCGTGGTGTATCACCACCGTGTCGGTATCGCCCGAGAGGGTGTCGACCACGAAGACCTCAATGCTGTCGCCCTCGCGGGGCATGACGGTGCCTGTGGTGGCGGGGGTGTCTGTGGTGTGGGCTGTCTGCTTCTCCTTGTCGCGGCATCCTGCCACGAGGAGTACGAGGAGTAAAGAAACCAGGATAAAACTAATCTTTCTCATAATCCGAAGTGTGAAGATGTGTGGTGTTACTGTTGTTTGTCCTCGCTGGTGCGCTGCTCGTTGATGCTTGCGTTGAGCACCTTACGCACCTTGAGCGGATGCTGGATGAAGTCGACACGATGACATGTGCCGCCACTACCGACGAGTTCGATTGAGCCTGTGTTGAAGATGCGCTGACAGAAGGTCTGGTAGAAGTTGACCGTCTCAATCTTGAAGAGGGGTATCTCGGTGAGGTGGATGTTGAGGATGCCGTCCTTCTGAATGAAGCGCGAGGTGGTGATGGCGAACTCGCTCTTGCTGCGGATGAAGTAGCCCCATGCCACGGTGACTACACCAACGAAGAAGAGTACGCCACCAATGGTGAGCCAGAGCTGGTTGTCTTCGGGTGCGGTAATCTTCTTGCAGAAGCATGCTGCGAGGAGGCCGATGATGGCCACAAAAGCACCCACGGTGGTGTTGATGACATTGTACGACCAGTGGAGGCGGCCCTTGTGGATGATGCTCTCGCCCTGCTCGAGTGTCTGCTGAATATAGTTTGCCATTGTGATTGGTTTTAGGGTTGGCTAATAATATAAGGGATAGGGCAGAAGCCTCTTACGACTTAAACTGCACCACGGTGATACCCGCGCCGCCAAACTGCACGTGCTCGTCGCGCGCACTGGTGACCTGGGGCACGGTGCGGAGATACTGACGCACGAGTTGTCGTAGCGCTCCGGTGCCTGTGCCGTGTAGGATGCGCACCTGGGCTGCACCTACGAGTACGGCATCATCGATGTAGTGGGTCACCACGTCGAGAGCCTCGTCGGCACGCATGCCGCGTATGTCGATGTCTTGCGAGAAGTTGAGCTGCTTCTTGTGCATGTGGTCCTGAGTCTCACGGCTGAGGTAGGTGATGCCGTCCTGGGCCTCCTGACGCTCGGGCTTCTTGGCATGCTCGAGGCGTGATGTCGACACGGTGGTACGTATCATGCCGAAGAGTACGGAAGCCTTGAGGCCGTGTACCTTCTCGATGCATCCCACGGTGGACTGACCCTTCATGCGAACATAGTCGCCGGCCATGAAGACCACCTCCTTGGGCAGCGTAGGCTTCACGGTGGGCACGGGTTGATTCTGCTTGTTGGCCAGTGCGCCCATGAGCTGTCCGAGAGCACTCTGTCCGCCCTTCTTCTTGCGCTCCAGTTTGCGTTTTTGTCGTTCCTCTATCTGGCGCATCTTGCGGGTGATGGCATCGTCGGCATGCTTCTGCTTGTCAAGGTTCTGACCAAACTGCTGCAACTGCTGACGTGCCTCGCGGGTGCGCTCCTTCTCGGCCTGAGCCTCCTTGATGGTACGGATGGTATTCTCTACCTGAGCATTCGACTCGGAGAGTATCTGCTGAGCCTGTTCCTTGGCATTGCGGATTATCTCCTTGCGCTCCTGATGAAGCTGTGTGATCTGCTCCTCGTAGCGCGAGATGGTCTGCTGCATCTGCTTCTCCTGCGAGTGGATGGTCTGACGCTTGTTCTCCCAGTAACGCTTGTCGCGCACGATGTCCTGCAGATACTTGTCGGCGTTGACATAGTCCTGACCCACCATGGCAGTGGCATCGGCAATGACATCTTCGGGGATGCCAATCTTGCGAGCTATCTCTACGGCAAACGAACTGCCTGGCTGTCCGATAGAGAGTTGGAAGAGGGCCTGCATGTGGTGGCGGTCGTAGAGCATCGCACCATTGACCACACCGGGGGTATCATCGGCAAAGTGCTTGAGGTTCTGGTAGTGGGTGGTGATGACACCAAAGGCCCCGTTCTTGACGAAGCGTTTCATCATAGCCTGTGCGAGTGCACCACCGATGGTGGGCTCTGTGCCGCCACCAAACTCGTCGATGAGGAGGAGTGATGCGGGGTCGCAGGCCTTCATCATATACTTCATGTTCATCAGATGGCCCGAGTAGGTACTGAGGTCGTCCTCGATGCTCTGCTCATCACCGATGTCGATGAAGAGACTGTGGAAGACACCCATATGGGATGCCTCACCCATAGGTACGGGCAGACCGCACTGGAGCATGTACTGCAGGAGGCCGACCGTCTTGAGGCAAACTGACTTGCCACCTGCGTTGGGGCCTGAGATGATGAGGATGCGCTGCTTGCGATTGAGCAGGATGTCGAGGGGTACCACCTTCTTGTCCTGACGACGCAGTGAGAGTTCGAGCAGGGGGTGGCGTGCCATGGTCCAGTCTATGAGTGGACTGGCCTCCACTGTGGGCACGATGCCACCAATCTGCTGATTGAGGCGCTGCTTGGCCAGTACGACCTCGAGTTTGCCGAGAAATTCGTAAGCCTTCTTGAGTTCGGGCAGGTTGGGGCGAAGCGAGTCGGCAAACTCCTTGAGTATGCGTATCACCTCGCGCTTCTCGTCAGCCTCCAGTTCGCGGATGTGGTTGTTGGCCTCTACGACAGCCTGTGGCTCCACGTAGATGGTCTTACCTGTGGCGCTCTCGTCGTGGACGATGCCTCGCAGTCTGCGCTTCAAGGCAGGAGCTACGGGGATGACAAGTCGACCATCACGGAGGGTGGGCATGACATGGTTTTCGATGAGTCCCTCCTTCTTGGCACTCTCAAGGATGCAGTTGAGCGAGTGGCTGACGCTGCCCTCGAGTTTCTTGAGTTCGCGACGCAGACGTGCCAGTTCGGGGCTTGCATCACTCTTCACCTTACCATATTTATCTAATATATGGTCGATGCGTAGTGTGACGGCATGGAATGTGAAAACGCCCTCAGCCAGTTTGTCGAGAGCGGGGTAGGGCGATGGAGCATTCTCCTCGCCGCGTATGATGTCGATCCATGAGTGCATGGTGTCGAGCGAGCGCTTCAGTTCCCACATCTCGCGCTCCTCCATGTAGACGCCCTCGACACGAAGGCGGGTGATGGCAGCACGCATGTCGAAGAAGTCCTCGCCAGGCAATTGCTCCTCGGTATCGATGATCTTCTCGATCTCCTGCACCTCGGAGAGACGACGGCGGATGAGTTGTGCATCAGTCATGAATTCCAACTTATCCACCTGCTCTGTGCCGAGCTTGCTGATGCAATGTCCCTTGAGCAAGGTGCGGATCTCGGAGAATCCTATCTTATATTCGAAATTCTTAGGGTATAACACTGTTGTTTTTTATCTAAAGTCGATGGTCTAAGGTCTGAAGTCTGAGGTCCAAAGACCATAGTCTGTTGTCCGTTGTCCACAGACCGTTGTCCTACTTAATATGCTTCTCAGGATACAGTTCGTTCCACCATGTGGGGTCGTCCTGCAGATACTTGGCAAACCAGGCATAAAAGGTGTTGACCCAGCGGATACGCTTCTCGTAGTCCACGATGTGGTGGTCCTGCTGATCGATGGTGACGAGGGCAGTCTCCTTGCCCAAGATCTTGAGGGCGGTAAACATCTGGATGCTCTCGTTGATGGGCACATTGGTGTCGGCAGCACCATGGAGGAAGAGCAAGGGCGTGTTGCACTTGTCTGCATTGAAGAGAGGTGCATGGTCGGTGAAGAGCTCCTTGTTGTTCCAGGGATAGCTGTGGGCAGCCGATACGGCGCTGTAGCTGTAGCCCCAATAGCCGAAGCCCCAGTATGAGGCGGGGTTGGAGATACCTGCATGACTCATGGCAGCTGCGAAGATGTCGCTGTGGGTACAGAGATACTGTGTCATGAATCCGCCGTAGGAGGCTCCGAGACAACCAATCTTCTTGGGGTTGACATAGGGGTGCTCCTCGCAGAAGCGCTTGGTGCCGGTGACGATGTCGTCGGCGGTATAGTCACCGTATGCATTGACGTGGCGTGCTGCAAACTCCTGACCGAAACCGGTGCAACCACTGGGCTGGATGACATAGACCACATAGCCCATAGCGGCCCAGCCGTGGTAGTTGTAGTAGCTGTCAAGGTAGCGACCTGTGGGCGAACAGCCACCATAATAATATACCAGCATGGGATACTTCTTGTTGGCATCAAAGTCGGCAGGAAGGTAGTAGCGACCATAGATGGTGTCGCCACGGCTGCTCACGAAGTTCCAGTCCTTGCACTCACCGAGACGGATGTGGCCCATACGCTCGGGGTTGTAGTCGCGGATGAGTGTCTCCTTGCCGGTCTTGAGGTCCACGGTGTAGACGCGGTCCGAGTTACTGTCGCTCTGTCCGGTATATGAGAGCAGAGGTTTGTTGTCAGCTAATGAGAAACTGAATACGTAGCACTCGCTCAGTTTCAGTTGCTCGGACTTGGCAGTACGGGGATTGATGCGGAAGATGTCCTTGCGGTCACGGTTCTCACAGAGGGCATAGATATTGCCGTCTGCTCGCGACACCTCCCAGTGGTCGATGTTGGGGTTGAAGTCGCGGGTGATGGAGCGCACCTCATGTGTGGCGAGGTCCATCACGAAGAGTTCCTGCTGTATGAGGCTTGGTATCTTGCCTGTGGGGTCGTTCTTGCCAATGCCGCCAAAGGCCTCGGGCGAACCCTGGATGTAGAGATGCTTGGCATCGGGCGAGAAAGCCACCTTGCCGATAAAGCCATCACGCCCCACGAGGGTGTCCACCTGCTGTGTATCGCGGTCGTAGAGCAGCAGAGTGGTGAACGAGAAAGGACGCTCGGTGATGTCGCCCTGGTGGATGGAGAGCACGAGCTTACGGTTGTCGTCAGATGCTGTGGCATAGACGTTGCTCTGACCGAGCGAGATGGGCTGAGTGACACCTGTCTCGGCATTCCAGATGGCGATGTTATTGCGATTGCGGTAGCCAGGGATGCGGTCGTCGGGGGTGAGTATCTGCGTCACCTTGGGGTCCTTCTTTGGGCCCTCGGTGTTCTTGTAGATGATCATCTCCTTTTCGCCGCGCATGAAACTGCCGTGCTGCGAGGCATAGTCGGTGGTGAGGAGCTCCGTCTTGCCGTTGAGGGGGTCTACGAGTTCGTAGATGGTCTCGGTGTCGGTACCCTTACGGCGACGTATGTAGCGGTCATCATTGGTGCTCCACTGCAGGAAGTCGGTGACGATGCGCGAGGTACCGGTCTTGAGGTCGATAATCTCCTTTTTCCATGTAGTGCTCTTGTCGGTGGAGGTGAAATAAGAGTTGAACACTATGAAACGGCCGCTGCGACTGAGGTCTGTCGAACTGGCTCTGTCGCCGTTCATGTAGTCGGCCAGGGTGTACATCTTCTTGCCCTCGGGGTTGAGGGTGATGTAGGCCATCTGGTCGCTCTTCATGGTCACCTTGAGGGTGTCGGCCTTGTCGGCAGTGGTGAGCAGACGGATTACTACCTCGTGGCTGCCTGGGGTGACGCTGGTGCCTCCCTCGATGCCGTCTACGAATACCTTGGCCCCCTGTACGCCCTCCACCTTGATGTCGGTCTTGGCAAAGTGGGTGTTCTCGAAGGTGAAACCCGCAAGGAAGAGAGAGCGCTGAGGTTGTGCGGGCAGTATGCTGTCGGTTGTGAGTGTACCCTTGCGCCATGCCTTGAGGGAGATGCACTCCGAGAGCATACGGTCGTGGTCGAAGGCGTTGCCGTCAACGTCTACGGTGTCTGTCTTGAGTGGTGCAGTCTGTGTGGTGAAGGGACCTGCGATGCGCAATGTCCTTACGTCAGTTTCCTCTGCCATCACGGGCAGGGCGATGAGGGATGAGAGTAATAGGGTTTTAAATTTCATATGTTGTTTTGTTTTTATACGGGGAATACGGTAATAGTGTCGGGGTGCGTCGTATGTGCGGTTTGTTGGGTGTTGCCAAGTTTACTTGCGCAACTTGGCAAGGTCACCATTATATGTGGAACCATGCTCCACCCCGCACATCCTTCGCTGCGCTCCGTATGTACGGGGTTACTGTCGCTTCGCTCTGTATTGCCCGTCTGGGCAAATGTCTCTGAGGGCGGTCCTCGTGTGAGAAGTTGACAATCCTATAGAGAAGTAAGGAAGACCCTCAGCTCCCTCCCTTTATGGAGGGCGGGGGAGGGGGAGAGTCTCTTAACCCCTCGTCACATTCTTGACGCCCTTTACGGTCTTGAGCTTTTTGATGAGCTGCTGCAGACGGCTGGTGTCCTCGAGCATCACGGTGAGGTTGCCGCTGAAGAGGCCGTCGTGGCTGTCGATGCTGATGCTGCGGAGCAGTATCTTTTCCTCTTTGGATATGATACTGGTGATGTTGTTGACGATGCCGAGGTCATCGTTTCCGATGACGCGCAGGGTGATGGGATACTGACTGCCGTGCTTGCCGGCCCAGAGAGCACGCACGATGCGGTAGCCGAAGCGTTCGCGCAGGTCGTGGGCGTTGGGGCAGTCGTTGCGGTGTATCTTGATGCCGCCACCCGAGGTGACGAAACCGAACACCTCGTCGCCGTAGACGGGCTGACAGCAGCGCGCCATCTGGAAGTCTATGCCACGGAGGTTCTGGTCGATTACGAGTACATCCTCAGTGACAGTCTTGCGCTTGTCCTTCTCGTCGTTGAGCACAAAGGCATCTGCGCCAAGGGTGGGGGAGGTGCGCTCGCTCTCGCCCTTGTCGTAGCGTAGCTGGGCTGTGTAGGCCTCTATCACCTCGTTGGTGTCGATGCTGCCTCCCGCGAGTGCTGCATAGAAGTCGGTGACCACCTTGTAGCCCATACGCTTGATGGTGTGCATCAGGGCAGGCTCGTCGAAGTCTATCTTGCGGTTCTTGAGTTTGCGCTCTAATTCCTCCTTAGCCATGTTGACCTGTCCGGCATGCATTTCCTTGAGGCTCTGGCGTATCTTTGAGCGTGCCTTTGAGGTGGTCACCACGTTGAGCCAGTCCTGCTTGGGTGTCTGGGTGTTGCTGGTGAGTATTTCTATCTGGTCGCCGCTCTGGAGCTTCTGTCGTATGGTCACGTTGCGGTTGCCGATGCGAGCTCCCACACATTTGTCGCCCACCTTGGTATGTATGGTGTAAGCGAAGTCGAGCACGGTGGCTCCGAGAGGCAGTTTGAAGAGGTCGCCCTTGGGCGTGAAGACGAACACCTCGTCCTCCACGAGTTCCTGCTTCAGCTGGTCCATCATCTTCATGTCGTCCTGGTTCTCCAGCACGCTGCGTATGTTGGCCAGCCATGAGTCGATGCCGCTCTCGCCGCCCTTGATGCCCTTGTAGCGCCAGTGAGCAGCCAGTCCATGCTCAGCCACGTCGTCCATGCGCTTGGTGCGTATCTGCACCTCCACCCACTTCTGCTGCGGGCCGAGCACGGTGATGTGCAGACTCTCATAGCCATTACTCTTGGGCATGGAGAGCCAGTCCCTCATGCGCCTGGGGTTGCTCTGATACATATCGGTGATGATGCTGAACACCTGCCAGCACTCCATCTTCTCCCTTTCGGGTTTGCTGTCGAGGATGATGCGGATAGCCATGAGGTCGAAGACGCCGTCCACACCCACGTTCTGCTTCTTCATCTTCTGCCAGATGCTGTGGATGCTCTTGGTGCGTCCCTTCATATGGAATTTGAGTCCCATTTCGAGCAGTTTCTCCTCGATGGGCTTGATGAAGTTGGCGATGTAGGCATCGCGCAACTTCTTCTTCTGGTTGAGTTCCTCCTTGATGTGATAGTAAGCCTCCGTCTCGAGGTATTTCAGCGAGAGATCCTCTAATTCGCTCTTGAGCTTATAGAGGCCCAGTTTATGAGCTAAGGGTGCATAGAGGTAGGCCGACTCGGTGCTGACCAGTCGCTGTGCATCCTTAGCCTCGGTGTCGCGTATCTGACGCATGATGCACACACGGTTGGCTATCATGATAAAGATGACACGAATATCTTCAGCAAAGGTGACGAGCAGGTTGCGGAAGTTCTCCGTCTTGATATTCACCGACTTGCTGTAGAGGTCCTTGATGCGCGTCATGCCGTGCAGTATCTTGGCCACCTCGGTGCCGAAGTCCTTGCCGACCTGGTCCAGGGTGCAAGCTCCGGAGAGTGTGGCGCTGCTGAGCATGATGCTCAGGATGCTGGCGCGGCTGAGTCCCACCTCGTTCAGCACGATGAGGGCTGTCTGAAAATCCACCACGATGGGGTTCAACCCGAATGCGTCACGCTGTAGCTTGCCCGTCATGACAGCATCGGTGAGGTATTTCTTTACGAGGTTCTTGTCCTCTGCCTTGAGCACACTTTCGGCTTCTCTCCACAGTTGTGTGTGGAGGTCTACTATCTGCTGACGCTCGTCGTTAGTGAGAAAATCCTTTACTTCCATAATGACCTACGTGATAAATTTCTCGCAAAATTACGAAAATTTCCTCTTCCTATAAGCATTTATAAGGTAATTTTAATTACTTTTGGGGCAAAATTCCAAACAATCACCATTATGCTAACACCAGAAGACAAGCTTCAACTTGCCGAAAAGGGCATATCTGAGGCACAACTTGAGAGTCAATTGCACGACTTCGTGCAGGGTTTCCCCTACCTTCGTCTGCGTGCTGCTGCCGCTGTGGGCAATGGCATCCTCGCCCCCACTGACGACGAGTGCCGCCAGTATGTCGAGGCATGGCAGAGCTACAAGAATGCCGGCCACCACATCACCAAGTTTGTTCCCGCCAGCGGTGCTGCGAGCCGTATGTTCAAGAATATGTTCGAGTTTCTCTCAGCACCCTACGACACTCCCACCACCGACTTCGAGAAGACCTACTTCGACCGTATCCACGACTTCGCCTTCTATGAGGCGCTCGACGATGCCTGCCACGTCAACGAGGGCATGGGCATCGATGCTCTCATCTCCGAGGGTCGCTACAAGGCCGTAGTGGCCAATATGTTAGGCGAGGATGGCCTCAACTACGGTCAGTTGCCCAAGGGTCTGCTGCAGTTCCACAGCTATCAGGATGCAGCCCGCACCCCCCTCGAGGAGCATCTCGTGGAGGCTGCCCTCTATGCCTCGAGCCAGGGCGAGGCTGATGTCCACTTCACCGTCAGCACCGAGCACCGCGAACTGTTTGAGCAACTTGTCGAGAGCGTCTTGCCCGAGTATGAGGCCAAGTATGGCATCAAGTACCACGTGAGCTTCAGCGAGCAGAAGCCCAGTACCGACACGGTGGCTGCCAATATGGACAACACCCCCTTCCGCAACGAGGATGGCTCCCTGCTCTTCCGCCCCGGAGGTCACGGTGCCCTCATCCAGAACCTTGCCGACCTCGACAGCGAGGTGGTCTTCATCAAGAATATTGATAATGTGGTGCCCGACCGTCTCAAGGACGACACCGTCACCTACAAGCAGGTCCTTGCCGGTGTGCTCGTCAGCATGCAGCAGCAGGCCTTTGCCTATATGCACAAGCTCGACAAGGGCGACTACACCCACGACGACATCCTCGACATCATCCACTTCCTGCGCCACGACATCCACACCGACATGCCCGGACTCAAGGAGATGACCGACATCGACCTCGTGGACTACCTCCACAAGAAGCTCAACCGCCCCATGCGCGTGTGTGGCGTGGTCAAGAATGTGGGCGAACCCGGTGGTGGTCCCTTCCTGGCCTACAATGCTGACGGCAGCGTGAGCCTACAGATCCTCGAGAGCAGTCAGATTGACACCAAGAACGAGGAATATGTCAAGATGTTTAACGAGGGTACGCACTTCAACCCCGTTGATCTCGTATGCGCCATCCGCGACTACAAGGGCCACAAGTTCGACCTCCCCAAGTATGTCGATCCCGCCACAGGCTTCATCAGCCACAAGAGCAAGAACGGCCGCGAACTCAAGGCCCTCGAGTTGCCCGGCCTGTGGAATGGCGCGATGAGTGACTGGAACACCATCTTCGTCGAGGTGCCCCTCTCTACGTTCAACCCCGTTAAGACTGTCAACGATCTGCTCCGCGAGCAGCATCAGTAGTGAGCGACATGGAACAGATTTCGAGTCTACAGAATCCCCGTATCAAGCACCTTGTGGCCCTCGAGCAGAAGAGCAGCGAGCGCCGCAAGGAGGGTTTGTTTGTGGTTGAAGGGCAGCGTGAATTGGATCACTGTATCCATGCTCACTATGAGGTAGATACCATCTACTTGTGCAAGCAGATTGCCGGTTCCGATTACGTCCCTCCCCAGGGCCGCATCATCGAGGTTACACCTCAGGTGTATGCCAAGATAGCCTATCGCGCCACGACCGAGGGTGTGGTGGCCACGCTGCGCAGCCGCAGCCTCACGCTCAGCGATCTCCATTTGTCCGAGAACCCCCTCGTGGTGGTGCTCGAGGGAGTAGAGAAGCCTGGCAACCTGGGTGCCGTGCTGCGCACTGCTGATGCCTCGGGTGTAGATGCCGTCATCGTGTGCGACCCTCTCACCGACCTCTACAATCCCAACCTCATCCGCTCCTCCATAGGTGCCATCTTCACCGTTCCCTGTGTGGCCTGTACGAGCGAAGAATGTATAGATTTCTTTAAACAGCGCGGCATCCAGATACTTACGGCCCAGCTCCAGGACTCCGAGCTCTACTACGACATCGATATGCGTCGCCCCACAGCCATCGTGATGGGCACCGAGGCCACCGGTCTCACCCCCATCTGGCGCCAGGCTGCCGATGCCCACATCCGCATCCCCATGCTCGGACAGCTCGACTCGCTCAACGTTTCTGTCAGCGCCGCCATATTGATGTACGAGGGGGTGAGGCAGAAGCAGAGCTGAAACACCCCTTCAGACTCTCCCTCCCCATTGCGCGAGGCCATTCTAAACAAGTCTGAGAGGGCGCTGTAGGCGCCAAATAACTTAGCGTAGGGGCTTACCCCTACGTTACATGACGCCTCATTGATAGCCCCTGTAAGGGGCACATAACACCCCCTCCAGGGTCTCCCCGATGACCCTACCCCCGACCATTGACATCACATTAAACAGATATGAAAAAGATACTTTTATTAGGAAGCGGCGAATTAGGCCGCGAGTTTGTTATTGCATGCCAGCGCAAGGGCCAGTATGTAGTGGCTTGTGACAGTTATGCTGGTGCTCCTGCCATGAAGGTGGCCGACGAGAGCCGAGTTTTCTCCATGCTCGATGGCGACGCCCTCATGCGCGTTGTCGACGAGGTGCAACCCGACATCATCGTGCCCGAGATAGAGGCTATCCGCACCGAGAAACTCTATGAGTGCGAGGAGCGCGGCATCCAGGTGGTGCCCTCTGCGCGTGCCGTCAACTTCACCATGAATCGCAAGGAGATACGCGAACTGGCTCACACCGAGTTAGGCCTCAAGACAGCCAACTACCGCTATGCCACCTCCTACGAAGAGCTCCAGGATGCAGCCCAGGAGATTGGCTTCCCCTGCATCATCAAGCCCCTCATGAGCAGCAGCGGACACGGCCAGAGCAAGGTGGACAGCGCCGATGACCTGCCCCAGGCCTGGGCCTGTGCCTGCGAGGGTGCCCGCGGCGACATCATGGAGGTCATCGTGGAGCAGTTCATCCCCTTCGACTACGAGATCACACTCCTCACCGTCACCCAGAAGAACGGTCCTACTCTCTTCTGCGCCCCCATTGGTCATGTGCAGAAGAGTGGTGACTACCGTGAGAGTTTCCAGCCCCGTGCCATGAGCCCCGACCACTTAGCCGAGGCTCAGCGCATGGCCGACAAGGTCACCGCCGCCCTCACCGGTGCCGGCATCTGGGGAGTTGAGTTCTTCGTCAGCGAACAGGAGGGAGTCATCTTCAGCGAACTCTCGCCCCGCCCCCACGACACCGGTATGGTGACACTGGCCGGCACCCAGAACCTCAGCGAGTTTGAACTCCATGCCCGTGCCGTGCTCGGACTGCCCATCCCCGAGATCACCCTCGAGCGCCAGGGCACCAGTGCTGTCATCCTCTCGGGTGTCGAGAGCGTTGCCCCCGACTATGACGGCATGGAGGAGGTATGTGCTGCGCCCAACACCTACCTGCGCATCTTCGGCAAACCCGTGGCCCATGTGGGTCGACGCATGGGTGTCGTGGTGTGCTGGGATGATGCCAATGCCTCTCAGGATGCGCTCCGCGAAAAGTGCAAGAACCTGGCCGACAAGGTTGTAGTACGATGAAGCGCCTCTTGACCCCCATCATAGCTACTGTTCTCCTGTCCTGCCACCACGGTGGGGCAAGGGAGCATTCTTCGTTGGCCGACAGCTGCCCCCAGTGTAGTGTGCTGAGCCAGTTCTACGCCGACGTGGTGCTTGGCACCGCCCCCCAGCAACGAGCCCTCGAGGCCCTCTGCACCGAGCGTATGAAGCGCCACCTCGTCGAGGCCCAGCAGGCAGAAGCCCGCCGCTACGGTGACGAAGGTTGCGACCACTGCATGACCATCGTCCCTTTCATCGCCCCCTGCCTCGATTCCCTACCCACCCTCTCCGACACCTGCCACGTCATCAGCGTCACCCAGACCGACAGCACCCACTTCGAGGTCGCTTTCATCTACTACGGCAACCAACGCAAAGCCACCATCACCTTCGCCGACTCCCGCATCGATGGGGTGGAGGTGAGGTAAAGGAAACAACATATATTGACAATACGCCCTATGCAGGAGGATTACCTCCATCATCAGGACATGTATAGGCACTTTCATATACTCCCATATCCCTTTTAATTTAGACCCGGGTCCTGCAGCAACGAAACCTAGGTTCCACCTACATTAAGACCTAGGTTCTGTTGCGATGAAACCTGGGTCTTACAAGCATAGAATACGGGGTAGAATTTCATGGATAATAAGTAAGAAAAAGGCATCTCCCTTTTAACACACCCCCTCTAAAAACACTAAAAACGCACCTGCCTTTCGACTGGTGCGCTTTTGTTGTATATGGGAATGGGGCTGCTTACTTAGTCATGCTCCATCCGAGCTTGATGCCATTGTAGTTTTTGAGGAGGCTGCTGAGGGTGTTGTTGATACTGCCTATCTTGGTGGCTACGGTGAGGAGTTTGTCAGCGTCGAAGAGGATGTAGAGGGTGCCGGCACTGACAGTGGCTGTAGCATTGAGGGAGGTGAGACCGAAGGCGCCCTTGAGGGTCATGATGTGGGTCTGCTGATTGTAGGTGTAGGTGCCGTTGTAGGACTTAGAACCGAGGGCTATGGTGTACTTGCCGTCCTGAGAGAAGGTGATGGTGGAGCGGCCTGCGGTGAAGCCTATCTTGGTGAGCTGGGTGGCCATGGCGCTCTCAATCTTGCTGCTGACGATGGTGCCGCCTATCTTGGAGAGGACATTCTCGGACTCGAACTTGACAGAGGGCTGCTGGTAGGTCCAGGTGCCGATGAGGGACTGCTGAGTGGTGGTGGAGCCGAGGATGCCGCTGAGGAGGTTGCCAAGGATGCCGCCTCCGCTCTGGGTGAGACCGCCGAGGATGCCTGAGGCTGCAGAACCGGTGGTCTGGGTGGTACCGCCACCGAGGATGCTACTTGCTGCTGATCCCGTACCGCAGCTGGTGGTGAGGAGGGTGGCAGCTACGAGGGCTGCCAGGGTTGTGATCTTTTTCATTTGTCTGTTGTTATAGTGTTGTCTTTGATTGGTGCTGTGAGTTTGGTGAAGACACTTGGGAAGGGTGTCTCGAACTGGAGGGGTTCGCCGGTGATGGGGTGGTACATGTAGAGGCGGTAGGCATGGAGGCACATGCGGCCTGCGGGGTTGCGGCCATTGCCATACTTGAGGTCGCCAGCTACGGGGTGTCCGAGGTCGGCCATGTGGACGCGTATCTGATTCTTGCGGCCCGTCTCGAGGCGCATCTCGGCGAGGGTGAACTGCGAGTTGGTCTTGATGCGGCGGTAGTGGGTGATGGCCTCCTTGCCGCCATTGTCATAGTCGGCACTGAAGGTGATGTAGGCTTTGTTGTCCTTGAGCCAGTTGTGGACGGTGCCTCCCTCCTGCTGCATCTCGCCACAGAGGACGGCGACGTAGCGGCGGTCGTAGACTATCTGGTGCCAGTCTGCCTCGAGGGCCTGGGCTGCCTCGATGGTCTTGGCATAGACCATGAGGCCGCTGGTCTCGCGGTCGAGACGGTGGACGACGTGGGCGTGGCACTTGAAGTGGCGGCGCGCGAAGTATTCGTCGAGCACGGTCTTGACGCAGTACTGCTTGGCCGTGGTGGCCATGGAGAGGATGCCGGGGCTCTTCTCGATGACGACGATGTGGTGGTCTTCGTAGACTATCTTGACGAACTTGTTCTGGAGCTCGGTGGTGCGGCGGTGCTTGGTGATGCGTACCTTTTGTCCGGGCTCGAGGGGATAGTCGTACTGGGTGACGAGTTTGCGGTCTACGCTGATGGCATGGCCTCGGAGGAGGTCCTTCATGCGGTTGCGGCTGATGCCCGACATCTGCTTCATGACGAAGTCGGTGATGGTGGTGGCCTGACGGACGGTGAACTCGTGGTATTTGGAGGCTGCGTATTCAGCTCCTGTCTTGTTGTTTGCCATAGGGGAGTTGCTTGGTTTTCGGTCGCAAAGGTACGGATTTTTTTTGAGGTTTTTGGTTTTTGGTTTTAGGTTTTAGGGGATTGGAACATGTGCGGGCTTGAATTGCGTGGATTTTTTGGGGAAGGGATGGAGGGGGGGATAGAGAGTGAAGAGTGAATAATACTTAATACTGGTAATTCTGCTAATACGAGGGCATGAATGGGCTCGCACAATGGGGACTGCATGGGGAGGATATTTGACTCTCTCCCTATAGGGAGGGCAGGAAGGACTGAATGTCCTTTCGAGTATGTGACGGGGGGAGGAGAGTCTTTGAGCGTGTTGCCGAGCTTGCTACGCGACTCGGCGAGGTCACCATTGATTGTGTACGTATCTCCCACCTCGCACATCCCTCCCTACGCTCCGTATCAACGGGGTTACTAACCTCACTTCGTTCGGTGTATTGCCCTGCTGGGCAAATGTCTCTGAGGGCGGTCCTTGTGTGAGAAGTTGGCGATCCTCGTATGAGAAGCCAAGAAGCACCCTCGGCTCCCTCCCTTTAGGGAAGCCTGGAAGGACAGATTGTCCTTCTCAAGTATGTTAGGGGGGGGGAGTCTAAAAAAAGTGAAAAGTCTACGTACCTGTAGCGGTAGCAAACTTTTCACTTTTAGTTTTTCACTTCAGCGATGCTGATTTACTTGATGAACGAGACGCTGCGCTTGACGAAGTTGGTGAGGGCTTCGCCGCGGAGAAGGCCGTTCTGGAGGAGGGCGAGGTCGATGAGCTGGTGAACACGGTCGTTGGTTGTGGCGTAGGTGGCGAGGATGTCGTTGCGCTTGTCGAGCTGGGCACGGATGTCGTTGCCTACCTGGGTGAGGTCTTCACGCTCCTGCTGGGTGATCTCGTCGACCTTCTTCTTGTCCTGCTCCTGACGCATGACGGCCTGGCGGGCATTGAGGCCCTTGAGCTCGGCCTCGATGGGGCGGAGTGACTCGGAGGTGGCTGCCTCGCTGTCGGCGAGGACGGCCTGGATGAGGGGTGCATCGGTGTTGAGCACGAGGGTGTACATGTCGGGCATCTCGCCATAGAAGTTCATGCCCTGCTGTACGCGTGCCATCTCCTTCATGCGACGCATGTACTCGCTCTGGGTGATGATGACGGGGAGGGCATCGGGACCAAGAGGCTGGGTCTCGACGTGGTACTCGGTCTTGTCGGTGCGGGGCATCTGACTCTGGAAGATGTGTGAGAGCTTGTCGCTGCGCTCTGCCTCGAGGAGGGTGCGATTGGTGTCCTCCTTTTGTATGAGGCGGTCGATGACGTCTGCGTCGACGCGGGTGAAGCTGGTCTTGTCGAGTTTGCGCTCGAGCATGGCAGCAAGGGGGGTGTCGAGCTGGCCGTCCATGACGAGCACGTTGTAGCCCTTGTCGCGGGCTGCCTGGATGTAGGTGTACTGACCCTCGGTGTCGTTGGTGTAGAGGATGATGGTCTGCTCGTCCTTGTTCTTCTGATTCTCGCCTACGAGAGCGGTGTACTCATCGATGGTGTGGTAGCGGCCATCGGTGTCCTTGAGGAGGAAGAAGTGGCGCGCCTTGTCGTAGAAGTCGTCCTGGGAGAGCATGCCATAGTGGATGAAGATCTTGATGTCGTCCCACTTCTGCTCGAATTCGTCGCGCTGCTGGGTGAAGATGCTCTTGAGGCGGTCTGCCACCTTTTTGGTGATGTAGCTGGAGATCTTCTTGACGTTCTGATCGCTCTGGAGGTAGCTGCGGCTGACGTTGAGGGGGATGTCGGGTGAGTCGATGACGCCGTGGAGGAGCATGAGGAAGTCGGGGACGATGCCCTCGACGTTATCAGTGACGAAGACCTGGTTGCAGTAGAGCTGGATGCGGTTGCGCTGAACGTCGAGCTGATTCTTGATCTTGGGGAAGTAGAGCACGCCCGTGAGGTTGAAGGGGTAGTCGACGTTGAGGTGGATCCAGAAGAGGGGCTCATCGTGCATGGGATAGAGCTTGCGATAGAACGCCTTGTAGTCGTCGTCGGTGAGGTCGGCAGGCTTGCGGGTCCAGATGGGGGTGGTGTCGTTGATGAGGTTGTCCTCAGTGGTGTCCTGGTACTTGCCATCCTTCCACTCCTGCTTCTTGCCGAAGATGACGGGTACGGGGAGGAACTTGCAGTATTTCTGGAGGAGGTCCTGGAGCTTGGCGCGGTCGAGGAACTCACGGCAGTCGTCGTCGATATGCATGACGATGTCGGTGCCTCGCTCGGCCTTGTCAGTGGGCTCGAGGGTGTAGGTGGGTGAACCGTCGCAGCTCCAGCGCTGTGCGGGTGCGTCCTGGTAGCTCTTGGTGATGATGTCGACCTTGGAGCTGACCATAAAAGATGAATAGAAGCCGAGACCGAAGTGGCCGATGATGGCGTTGGCGTCGTCCTTGTACTTGTCGAGGAAGTCGTTGGCGCCGGAGAAGGCTATCTGGTTGATGTAGCGCTCGATCTCATCGGCGGTCATACCTATGCCTCGGTCGCTGACGGTGATGGTGCCTGCCTCGGGGTCGAGGGTGACGGTGACCTTAAGGTCGCCCATCTCGCCCTGGAACTCGCCCTTGCCGGCAAGGGTCTTGAGCTTTTGGGTGGCATCGACAGCGTTGCTGACGATTTCACGAAGGAAAATTTCGTGGTCGCTGTAGAGAAACTTTTTGATGACGGGGAAGATGTTCTCGGTTGTAACCCCAATGTTACCTTGGATCATGATTGTATGTGGTTATTTGGTTTTTATCTGAGAGGGGACGAGGCCATGAATGGCCTCGCACATTTTTTTAGTGAATATTGAATAATACTGATGATGCTGCTAATATGAGGACATATATGGCCTCGCACAGGGGGCAGGGGCCTTGGCTCCCTCCCTAAGGGGATGGCGTGGGGATGGTCTTTTTCCTTGGCTTAGTGACTCGGAGGGTGAGGGTGGTCTTGTCCTTGGCAAGGGTGGCACGGATGGTGGAGCCCTTCGTAGGGGCTTCGTCGGCCATGAGGAGGTCGCAGAGGGCGTCCTCGAGGAGGGTCTGGAGGGCTCGCTTGAGGGGTCGGGCTCCATACTGGGCGTCGTAGCCGCGGGTGGCTATGAGGGTGCGGGCCTCTGCATCGACGGTGAGTCGGTAGCCAAGGTCGTGGACGCGCTGGATGATTGGCTGGAGCTCGATGTCGATGATCTGGTCGATGCTCTGGCGGGTGAGCTGCTCGAAGTGAATGATGTCGTCGAGGCGATTGAGGAACTCGGGGGCGAACTGGCGCTCGAGGCTCTTCTTGACTACGGAGTGGGCATAGTCCTTGTTGCTGAGCGCATCGTCGGAGAGACGGCCGAAACCGACTCCCTGACCAAACTCCTTGAGTTGGCGCGTGCCACAGTTGCTGGTCATGATGATGATGGTGTTCTTGAAACTGATGGTGGCTCCGTTGCCATCCGTGAGGCGGCCCTCGTCCATGACCTGAAGGAGGATGTTGAAGACGTCGGGGTGAGCCTTCTCGAGCTCGTCGAGGAGAACGATGGAATAGGGCTTGCGTCGCACGCGTTCGGTGAGCTGTCCGCCCTCCTCATAGCCTACGTAGCCAGGAGGTGCTCCGACGAGGCGGCTCACGGTGTGCTTCTCGCCATACTCGCTCATATCGATGCGGATGAGGGCATCGCGGCTGCCAAACATCTCGAGAGCAAGGCGCTGAGCAAGGTATGTCTTGCCCACACCTGTGGGGCCCACGAAGAGGAAGGTGCCTATGGGTTTGTTGGGGTCCTTGAGACCGATACGGCTGCGCTGGATAGAGCGGGAGATCTGACGTATGGCCTCGTCCTGACCAATGACGCTCTCGCGGAGCGAGGCATCGAGGCGGCGCAGACGTGAACCCTCCTCCTGAGAGATGCGCTGCACGGGGATACCAGTCATCATGGCCACGACATCGGCCACGTGGTCGGCATCGACCTCGGTGCGGGTCTGGGAGAGTGACTGCTCCCAGTTGGTGCGCAGCTCGGTGAGCTTGGCATTCTCGCAGACGAGTTTGTCGCGGTAGTCTGCAGCGAGCTCGAAGTTCTGGCTCGCTATGGCCTCGTCCTTTTGAGTGGTGAGGTGGTCGACGATGTCCTCCTGACGAGTGATCTCCTCGGGGATGGGCACCTCCATGATGTGCTTGCGTGCACCAGCCTCGTCGAGGGCATCGATGGCCTTGTCGGGGAAGGCACGGTCGGTGACGTAGCGCTCTGTAAGGCGCACACAGGCCTCGAGGGCTTCGGGGGTGTACGATACGTGGTGGTGCTCCTCGTAGTGAGGGGCAAGATTGCGGAGTATCTGGAGTGTCTCATCGGGTGTGGTGGGGCGCACCATAACCTTTTGGAAGCGGCGCTCGAGGGCACCGTCCTTTTCGATGGACTTGCGGTACTCGTCGATGGTGGTGGCTCCGACACACTGGATGATGCCGCGAGCGAGTTCGGGCTTGAGCATATTTGCCACGTCCATCTGTCCGGCCTGATTGCCCGCGCCTATTATATTATGTATCTCGTCGATGAAGATGATGGCCTCGGGGTGGCGCTTGAGCTCGTTGAGGAGGGCATTGACACGCTCCTCGAACTGGCCACGGTACTTGGTGCCGGCAACGAGTGCGCTGAGATTGAGCACGAAGATGCGCTTGTCCCACAAAACGCGGGCTATACGGTGCTCGACGATACGCATAGCAAGGCCCTCCATGATGGCACTCTTGCCCACACCGGGTTCGCCGATGAGGATGGGATTGTTCTTCTTGCGGCGACTGAGTATCTGGGCCACACGCTCTATCTCTACCTCGCGGCCAACGACGGGATCGAGTTTGCCCTCAGAGGCAGCAAGGGTGAGGTCGGTGCAGAAATTGGAGAGCACGGGGGTGTCCTTGTCGACAGATGATCGGGTGGGGGTGGGCTTGCGGCGAGGCTGTGAAGATGGCTTGGAGAAACGTACGTCCATGTCTTCATCGTCTTCCTCGTCGGCAAAACCAAAACCATTGCTGACATTTGGGCGTGTTTCCTGTGTGAGACACGCCATTATGTCACTATAGTGGATATTATTGTCAGAAAGTACGTCGTTGGTGTCCTTGTCGCCCGAGCGAAGTATGGCAAGGAGGATGTGCTCGGTGTCGATGACATCGCTCTTGAGATTGCGCGACTCGAGCATGCTGAGACGCATGACCTTGGTGGCGGTATCGTTCATCACCACCTCGTCGTCGTGACACACCACCTCCTTGTCGAGGGGTTGGGCAACACCCTCGAGCTGAGCCACGAGCTTGGGGGTGTCGGGCTGCAAGGTGCGAAGGAGTTGTGCTGCATTGTTATCAGCGTCCTTGAGCATGGCCAGGAGTATGTGTACTGGCATCACAACGCTGCTCTTGAGCTGCATGGCTTGGTCCTTGCTTCTGCGCAGTATGATGCTTACGCTGGGCGAAAATTTATTCTTCATTAGGTTATTGTTTGGCTTTCTGGGTAGGAATATACAAGAAGCGTGCCAAAAGAAACGAGACCATGAATGGCCGCGTACAATGGAGGGCGAGAGGGGTGTAAACAAAGGCACCCATACTCGTGGGGGAGCATGGGTGCCTGAATATGGGGATGTTGCTGCGTTTACTTGGTAGCCTTGGCAATCATAGCCTTTGCCTTTACGAGGGCCTTGTTGTAGGCCTTTACAGCCTTGGCATCGCCACCCTTCTGAGCATCGTAGAGATCCCAGAGATTGAACTTGCTGGCAGCAGCCTTCTGTGCCTCGGTGCTTGCTTTGGCGAGAGCCTCCTGAGCAGCCTCCTCAGCAGCAGGAGCATAGGCGTGCTTGTAGCCCTTCACCTTGTTCCAGAAACCACGGGTGAAGTCGGGGAACTCTACAGCGCAGCAGTTGTGGTCCATTGAGAGAGAACCGAGCTCAGCGAGACAGCACCACTCAGCGAGGTCGTATACGTCCATATCGAGGGGGAGACCATTCTGGAGGCAGTATACCATACGTGCGTCCATCATGTAGTCCATACCGCCGTGACCCATCTCGCGACCGAGCTCACCATACTTGGTGATGATGGGGTGCTCGTACTTCTTCATGAGTGCCTGGTACTCAGCCTGGGGCAGGAAACCGTGGCTTGAGAGGTTGTCCACCTGGGGCTGTACACCGCTCTGAGCGAGCTGAGCCTTGTCGAGTGCGATAGCCTCTGAGGGATACTTGGTGGCATAACCCTTGGTACCCGTGAGCTTGAAGAGACGGTTATAGGGCTGAGGATTCATTACGTTGTGCTGAATCTCTACCACCTTGCCATCAGCAGTACGCATGAGGGTGGTGGTGTGGTCGCCGTTGCGATACTCCTTGCAGGGCTTGCCAGTCTTCTTCTCTACATATGCCTTGCCGTGTACAGACTTGGTATCCATAGCCACGAGGGTGGTGAAGCGGTCACCACGGTGGATGTCGAGACACTGAGCTACGGGACCGAGGCCATGAGTAGCATAGACGTCACCACGATTCTCCATGTTGTACTTCATACGCCAGCCGAGCTTGTCGGGGTCGTTACTGGGATCGCTCCAGTAGTAGCCCCAGAAGTCGTCGAGGTTGTGGATGTAAGCACCCTCAGCACGGAGCACCTCACCAAAGACACCTGCCTGGGTCATGTTGAGTGCATTGAGCTCATAATAGTCGTAGCAGCAGTTCTCGAGAATCATACAGTGCTTGCGGGTCTTCTCAGAGAGGTTGATGAGGTCCCAGCACTCCTGGAGGTTCATAGCAGAGGGTACCTCGATGGCGGTGTTCTTGCCATTCTCGAGCGCACACTTGGCTACAGGGAAGTGGTGTGCCCAATCAGTGGCTACATAAACGAGGTCGATGTCGGGGCGCTTGCAGAGCTCCTGATAGCCTGTCTCGCCAGAGTAGATGGCTGCGGGAGGCAGACCTGCGTTCTTGAGGTAGCCCTGGCAGTTCTCAGCGCGCTCCTTGATGTAGTCGCAGAGAGCTACGATCTCAACACCGGGAATGTGGCAGAAACGGTTGACAGCACCGGGGCCACGCATGCCGAGACCAACGAAGGCCACGCGAACGGTGTTCATCTTGGGCACGGTCAAGCCAAGTACATTCTCCTGACCAGCAGGACGCACAGGCGACTCTGTGATGATGGTACCATTCACCATCTTCCACTTAGTGTTGGGCGAGAGGCTCTGGGCCTGTGCCACAGTTGCGCTCATCATAGCTACGGCTGCGAGTGCAACAGCAAAAAGTTTTTTGAATGTCATAATAAAAAAAATTAAAAATGGATGTTTGGTTTGTTGATTTTGGCACAAAGTTACAACACATTTGCCACACCTCCAAACTTTCCTCCTTTTTTTTATAATTATTGATTTTATAGTGTAAATCACACAATTTTGATTATCACACATGGGAAAATGCCGACTAAGAGGAGAAAACGGAGGTGGAGAATGTAAGAGTTTTGGCACATCGATTTGGCGACTTTGCGCCAAAAAACAAAGCAATCATGCTGACTGTACTAAAAACAATCTTACCCTTAATCGTATTATACCTTAATTCCGCAACACTATTACAAATATGACTTTTTAAGTACCTGAGCAACAAAAAGTTCTTGCTTGTGGCAAGCGGCAAAGCCGAGCGGCTCAGGATTTTGCCATGTCAGATTTTTCATTTATCTTAGTGTTGCACATCAAAGCAAGTATAAATCGTAACAAGACATGGCAAAGATAGCAATAAAATCAGAGAAACTCACACCTTTTGGAGGTATTT
>CALZKW010000012.1 GCA_945788095.1 uncultured Prevotellaceae bacterium
CCTACGCTAATCTATAGCGACCCTTACAGGGTCTTGATTTCCCCGGACAGTAATATTATTTAATTTGGGAGTTGCTACGAGGGATTCGACTTTATTACCCCCCCATTGCTTCAAAGACCAAGGGTGCGGAAGATCTTGTCGCTGGCACCCGCGTTGTGGTGGATGTAGTCGTGGCAGACACGGCCAGTCTGGGCAAGGAACTCGTGGTCGGCGAGGAGACGGTCGACAGCGGAAGTGAAGTCATGACGGTCGTGCACCTCGATGCAGCCTCCGTGGCGAAGGAGGTATTGCGCCTCGCGGAACTTCTCGTTGTTGGGACCTACCAAGACAGGGATACCATAGACAGCGGCTTCGGGCACGTTGTGGATGCCTACACCAAATCCACCACCCACATAAGCTATCTCGCCATAGCGATAGATGGAGGAGAGGAGACCGAAACAATCGATGATCAGGCAGTCAGCCTCAGCGGCATTGTCCTCGGTGAGCTGCGAATAGCGGCGGAAGGGTCGGCGGAGCTCACTCTCAATCTGGCGCAGATGAGCCTCGTCGATGACGTGAGGGGCCAGGATGAGTTTGAGCTCGGGATGCTCATTAAAATAAGGTATGATGAGATCCTCGTCGGGGCCCCACGATGAACCTGCGATGAAGACACGGCTCTGGCCCTTGAAGCGCTCGATGAGAGGGAGCTGCTTGGCCTGGGTGCAGATGTCGATGACACGGTCGAAGCGGGTGTCGCCCACGACGGTGACATTGTCGCGTATCTTGAGTGTGGAGAGCAGCGTGGCCGACTCCTCGTCTTGGACGAAGAAGTGGGTGATGGTACGGAGCATGAGGGCGTAGGTCTTGCCATACCAGCGGAAGAAGACCTTGCGCTGGCGGAAGATGCTGCTGACGCTATACACCGGTATGTGGTGGTACTTGCAGGCCAGGATGAAATTCTGCCAGAACTCGTACTTGATGAAGAAGGCCATCTCGGGACGTACGTAGCGGAAGAAGCTGGTGACATTGCCTATGGTGTCGAAGGGGAGATAGCAGATGACATCGGCTCCCTCGTAGTTCTTGCGCACCTCGTAGCCCGAGGGGCTGAAGAAGGTGAGCAAGATCTTGTACTCAGGATGCTCGCGGCGAAATCGCTCCATGAGGGGGCGCCCCTGCTCGAACTCGCCGAGCGAGGCGGCATGAAACCACACGTAGCGAGCCTTGGGTTCAATCTGAGAGCGGAGAATGCGATAGGTGTTCCATCGCCCTACGACCATCTGTCGCGCCTTCTTGTGGAAGGGCGAGACGAGGATGACGGCCAACTGGTAGAGCAGGATGACTAACGTATACATGACCTACTGATTAACCGAGCTTGGAGATGGCGTACTGCATGCGACGGATGGTCTCGTCCTTGCCGAGGAAGGCAGCGAGCTCGTACATATCGGGACCAAGACCTGCACCTACGAGGCAGATGCGCCAGGGATTCCAGGGACGCAGGCCGGCCTGCTCTACCCAGGGATCAACCACGGCCTTGAGCCCCTCGACGGTGAAGTCGGTGACGGTCTGGAGAACGTCGATGAATTGGGCCATTTCTGCAGCTGTGCTCTCCTTCCAGTTCTTCTTGATGAACTTATCCTCGCGATTGAAGTCTGCGGGTGCCTCGAAGAAGAAGCGGCAGAGAGGCATGAGGTCGCTGACGAAGCTGACATTGCGCTTCTTGGTCTCCCCCTGAGGAGTCTGATACTCGATGACCTTCTGCTTCATCATGCGCACCACCTCGGCCATACGCTCGGGGGTAGATGCGATGCCATACTGGGCAAGCACGTCGGTGAAGGCGGGTACCCAAGCCTCATCAGTCTGCTGGAGGAGGTACTGGTGGTTGAACCACTGAGCCTTGACATAGTCGAACTTGGCACCATTCTTGGAGCACTTAGAGAGGTCGAAGTACTTGACGAGGTCGTCGAGCGACATCATCTCGTCGTGTGCCTCACCAGGATTCCAACCAAGGAGGGCAAGGAAGTTGACTACAGCCTGAGGCAGGTAGCCCTGCTCGCGGTATCCGCTGCTGACCTCACCGCTCTTGGGGTCGTGCCACTCGAGGGGGAAGACAGGGAAACCGAGCTTGTCGCCGTCGCGCTTAGAGAGTTTGCCATTGCCCACAGGCTTGAGCAGAAGCGAGAGGTGGGCGAAGCGAGGCATGGTGTCGGCCCATCCGAAGGCCTCGTAGAGGAGGACGTGGAGGGGTGCACTGGGAAGCCACTCCTCGCCACGGATAACGTGAGAAACCTCCATGAGGTGGTCATCCACGATGTTGGCAAGGTGGTAGGTGGGGAGTTCGTCAGCACTCTTGTAGAGCACCTTGTCGTCGAGGATGCTGCTGTTGATAACTACTCGGCCACGGATGATATCGTCGACCACTACGTCGCGGCCAGGCTCTATCTTGAAACGTACGACATACTGATGACCGCTCTGGATGAGGGCCTCGACCTCCTCGGAAGAGAGGGTGAGCGAGTTGCGCATTTGGAGGCGTGTGGTGGCGTCGTACTGGAAGTTGTCTATCTCTTCACGCTTGGCATTGAGCTCCTCGGGGGTATCGAAGGCGATGTAGGCCTTGCCGGCATCGAGGAGCTGCTTGACATACTGCTTGTAGATGTCGCGACGCTCGCTCTGACGATAGGGACCATGGTTGCCACCGAAGCTGACACCCTCGTCGAAGGTGATGCCGAGCCAGCGGAAGCTCTCGATGATGTAATCCTCTGCACCTGGCACAAAGCGGGTGGAGTCGGTGTCCTCGATACGGAAGATGAAATCACCGCCGTGCTGCTTGGCGAAGAGGTAATTGTACAGGGCGGTGCGTACGCCGCCAATATGAAGGGGACCGGTAGGTGATGGTGCAAAACGCACTCTTACTTTTCTTTCTTGCATATTAATTATTCGTATTTTGCGCAAAATTACTGCTTTTTTTCGTAACCCACATAAATTATTCGTAATTTCGCATAAGATTAGGGGCTTAATGCCCTATGAAACCTAACAGCCGAACGAGACAAATCTGCCGTGCTGACCTTATTAATTGCATGTCTGTCCAACAGTCTAACAACACATCCAAGATATGAGTCGATTTAATCTTCAACACGAGACGAGTAAGAAGAGCCACTTGATACAGTTGCTCTTTGCGTTTGTGGCCATCACGGTGCTGGTGGTATTTTGTCCGCGCGTGCCCTCCACCCACTACACCCGCAATGCCCACAAGGGACATACCTGGGAGGACAAGAGCGTGGTGGCACCTGTGACCTTCGACGTGTATAAGTCGGAGCAAGAGAAGCAGCAGGAGCGCGACAGCATCTACCGCGAGATAGGCCCCTATTACCACATCGACGAGGGGATAAAGAGCGATGCCTTGGCCGCCTTTGAGACAAGTTATGCCCAGCTGGCCGAGGAGTACCACATACCCGCCAGAGTGAAGGCTTCGATAGTGAAGGTGCTCGGGGAATACTACACCTATGGCATCATGAACGATGATGACTACCGCGACATGCGAAGCACCAGGGTGAAGCACCTCAACATCTACAATGACCGCAAGGAGATGAAGCGCCACGACATCAGCGAAGTGAGCACCGTGAAGAATGCCTACGAGGACATACGCACCTCGCACCCTGAGCTGCGCCCCTACCTGCAGTACATCAAGCTGAACAAGTATCTGCTGCCCAACCTGACACTGGACAGCAAGAAGACGGAGAGCCGGAAGGAGGAGGAATTCCAGAAACTGGACAGCATAGCCGGCACCATACAGGCAGGACAGATCATCGTGGAGAAAAACCAGATAGTGAGCAACGACGTGTACAACAAACTGGTGTCGCTGGAGATGTGTCTGAACGGTGAGAAGTATAGCCGCACGAACGACAACCTGCAGCTGGTGGGTCAGATAGTCTACATCTCCTTCCTCGTGTTCGGTCTGCTGACCTTCTTCATACAGTTTCGCAGCGATTATCTCGAGGGATTCCGCTTCGGACTGCTCGTCACACTGCTCTGCCTCATCTTCCCGCTGGCCACATACGGCATGGTGAAGATGCAGTGGCTGCAGGTCTACATCCTGCCCTTCAGCATTTTGCCCATCTATATACGCGTGTTTATGGACTCGCGAACTGCCTTCATCACCCACATGACCTGTGTGATGCTCTCGGCCATAGCCTTGAGGCAGCCCTTTGAGTTTGTGGGCCTTGAGATGGTGGCGGGTCTGGTGGCTATCTACAGTCTGCGCCAGTTGACGCAGCGCTCCGAACTCTTCCGGGCCATCATGCTGGTGACGCTGACATCGCTGGCCTTCCGATTCTGCACCGACCTGATGCGTATATCAGCCCTGAGGGACTTGCTCAGACCAGAGTTCGTCTACACCTATATTTATATAGGCATCAACGGCGTATTGCTGCTCATCTCCTATCTGTTGCTCTTCCCCGTGGAGCGTCTGTTCCACTTCACCTCGAGCGTTACGCTGGTGGAGCTCTCCAACATCAATAACCCGCTGCTGCGCGCACTTTCGGAGAAGGCTCCCGGCACCTTCCAGCACTCGATGCAGGTGGGCAACCTGGCTGCAGAGGTGGCCAACAAGATTGGGGCCAAGAGTCTGCTGGTGCGTACCGGTGCGCTCTACCATGACATTGGCAAGGTGGAACAGGCTCACTACTTCACCGAAAACCAGAAAGGCTACAACCCGCTGAGCACGAAGAGCGACATGGTGGAGTGTGCTCAGATTATCATCAACCACGTCAGCGACGGTCTGGCTCTGGCCAGCAAGCACAACCTGCCTGATGCCATCAAGGACTTCATTCGCACCCACCACGGCACCAACAAGGCGAAGTACTTCTACATCACCTACAAGAATGCTCACCCCGACGAGACCATCGACGAGAGCCTGTTCACCTATCCCGGTCCCATGCCCAACACCACCGAGCAGGCTATCCTGATGATGGCCGATGCCGTAGAGGCTGCATCACGCAGCCTCAAGGAGTACACCGAGGAGAGCATCCAAAACCTCGTAGACAAGATCATTGACGGACAGATGCATGATGGATGCTTCAACCACTGCCCCATCACCTTCAAGGACATTACCACAGCCAAAAGGGTATTCGCAGAGCGTCTGAAAGCTATCAACCACACCCGCATACAGTATCCCGAACTCAACTCGGAGAAGTGAGGCTGACAAGGCCCCGGCCTAATAAGGCTAATAAGACTAATTAGGCTAATAAGACCAATTAGACTAAATAGCACCCCCACGGGACATGCAAAGTGCACTCCGCAGCAAAACTATCGTCCCTTTCACTCCCCTTTTACTCCCCTTTTACTCCCCTTTTACTCCCCTTTTACTCCCCTTTTACTCCCCTTTATTACACTTCCCTACCCTACAAAAAAGAATGCTCCTCGTAGTGAGGAGCATTCTTTTTTGTAGTATGTTGGAGCGTGGTGCTTACTTGATAACCACCTTCTTACCATTGACAACGTAGATGCCGGGCTTGTTGGCGTTCTGTACGCGGCGACCCTGGAGGTCGTAGATAGCCTTGGCAGCATTGCCGTTGGCCTCGATACCCTCTACGGGAGTAGACTTGATGGCCTCCATAGCCTCGAGGAGTGCGTCGTGGAGTTCCTTGAGCTTGTCGTAGTTGGCCTTGTTAGTCAGCATGGTGCTGAGGTTAGAGAGGGTCTTCACAGAGTTGGTGTAACCAGCGTTGGTCTGCTTGAAGATCTTGGGATCGAGGGTGCTGTAGTCATCGTTGAGAACGAGGTTAGCCACCAGGGTACGGATCTGCATCTCAGCAAGGCTGAAGTAAGGCTTACCGGTAGAAACGTTCTGGGTCTTGGTCACCTGGATACGCCAGTATCTGTATGAATCCTCTGACTCCTTGGTGTCGTTGTAGTACGACTTGTTAGAACCATCGGGGAGGTCTGAGAATGTAGAGGTCTGCGAGGTAACGAAACCAGAAGTCATGCTGGTGTTGCTGGGCATTACGACAATCTCCTTGGGGCTGCTGCCGTCCTGCTTGGTGGTGGTGTAGCAGGTGATGCGGAGGTAGTTGGCCTCGTTGCCCTCACCCAGATCGAGGGTGATGTTGCTGACGTTGGTACCGGTCTGCTTGGTAGCGAAGTCAGTAGCCTTGTCGCCGTCGATGAGGTTGGCGATGGGGAAGTTGGCGTCAGCACGGTTGGTCTTAATATAATAAGGTGCAGTAGCGTCGGTGCACTGGAGAGGCAACTTCTGTACTGAGGTGGTGAGAGTACCTGCCATATCGAGGAGAGTCTTGGTAGACTGCTGGAGCTCAACGAGCTCAGCCTCGCTTACAGCGTCGATAGCCTCGATCTCTGCAATGTACCATGCCGAACCGGCTGTCTCATCCCACTGAATGATCTGCTCCTGGCTGGGAGTATTGTTGATGCACTTGAGCTTGTCGTTGCTGTTGTACATCTTGAGATACCATGAACCATTGGTGGCCTGCTTTACCTGTACCATCTTGGCACTGGAGAGAGAGGTTGCATTGACTGACCAGAAGTCGTTGATGAGCTGCTTGGTGTCAGCGTTCTGCAGATAGTACCAGCCATCCTGACCGCTGGGAACGAATGCCCACTTAGAGTCGGTGGTGAGGTTGGCCGAAGTAGAGCCGGCAGTGGTGAGGTAACGGTTGCGCTCGTAGTTCTTGAGGGTGTAGAGCATGTCGGTGCGGATCTCATTCTTCTTCGCATTGAGACTTACGTTGACAATCTCAGCACCGATAGCCTGTGCGAGCTCCTTGTAGGCATCCTCATCGTTGGCAGAGAGGGCTGCATTACCCTGAGCCACGAGTTCACGGAGGCGAGCAGCATCAGACGACTGATAGAAACCTACGGTCTTGTCGTCTACCATGTTGGTGATGTCCTTGCTGGCCTCAACGGCGTCGCTGAGGACAGTACGGAGGATGGCGGGATCGTTGCTCTCGAGAGCGCTGATAGCCTCTACCTCTTCGCCGTCGCCCTGGATGACCTTGATGGTGTACTTGCCATTAGCGACGGATGCGGGGAGAGTGAAGTTGAGCTTGTTGCTCATGTAAGCGATGTTGCCCTCCTCGTCGTATACGAGGATACCGACACCACCCTGGCCCTGCATCTTGACGTTGAGACCGCCGATGCTGTAGGTGTAGTTCTCTGCCTTGCTGGCATTGCCCTCCTTATATTCGTCTACAAAACCGAGGTCACCGTACTCATTGTTGAGCCACTCCTGGCTGCGGAGAGTACCACCGTTGTCGGGCTTCATGTCACCTGGCTTAGCCCAGGGGTCGTGACGCTGCTGGAGCTTCAGACGGTCCTCGATAAACATGATTTCCTTGTTCTCGCGGTAGCCCTTAGCCTTGACGCGCTTGATAGCTGCATCGATGTCCTTCTGCTCGCAACGGATGTAGTATGAAGAGTAGTCGCCGCAGTATGCGTAGTAGGTGTTACCAATCTTCTCGATGCTACCACCTGCCTCGCTGGTGGGGATGAAGAAGCCCCAGAGACGGAAGTACTCGGTGAGGTCCTCGCCTGCAGCCTCGCAAGCCTTCTCGTAGAACTTGAGCCAGCTATTAGCAGCGGTACCCTTGCTGGCGCCACCATAGCTACCTTCATGCCAGCCCTCGCCGCCGAATGACATACGGTCAGCACGGAGGAGCTTGTGGAGCTTCTGAGTGAAGCCCTTGTTGTGGCCTGCACGGTGGTAGTAGAGCCAGAGGTTGTAGTACATACGCAGGGTGATAGAGATGTCGCGCTGCGAGAAGATGATCTTGTCCTGTGCGTAACCTACGTTCGACATGAAGTTCCAGCCACGGCTCAAGCGGTGACCGTACATGTAGGTGATGAGGTTAGAGAAGTAGTTGTTGGAAGACTCCATCGAAGAGGGGAGGTTGATGGTGTGCTGGTTGTTGTGTCCACTCTCGTGACCCACACACCATACGTCGAAGTTGGCACGCTCACCGTTGTATGAGCTCTCCACAGCTGCGATGCTGGGCATACAGGTGTAACTGCTGCCGGAGTAGGGGTTCTTACCCTCGAAGAGCATCATGGTAGGAGCGAGGTTGTTGACATAGGTGGGATAGATAGCATCGCCATAACCCTTAGCGAGGTTCTCGAGGTCGTCGTTAGCCTCGCCAGCCTCTACGCGGTCCTGCCAGCCCATAGCATCCCACTCCCACTTGAGCACGTTGTCGTAGAACTTCATGCTCTTGTAGATCTTGTAGCCGTATACGGTGCCCCACCATTCACGGTCTGACCAAATCTGGTCATAGCACTCGACGGGGAATACCATGATACCACGCTCACCCTTGATGGTAAAGTTGGTTTTCTTCTGGTTGACGTTCTTCGAAGCCAAGAGGTTCTTGGCGTGCTTGAAGATGGTCTCGTACTCAGTGTTGGTGGTAGCCTCGTCCTTGCCAACTACGTCAACGTAACCGATAACATCACCACCCTCGATGTGGATCTTGAGGTCGGGGTACTCTGAGAGGGGCTTATTGTAGTTGGCCTCGCAGGTGTACATAATCCACTGGTTGGTGCAGTCGGTGCCGCAGTATACGATGTTGAGACCCTTGTGGAGCTCTACACCAGCGGTGTGGTAGATGAGAGTAATCTGGCTACCCTCAGCACCAGCGATACGGAGGCTTGCGCCCTGGGGGATGTCGCCCTCAACGAATACGTACATGAGCTGGAGAGAGTTGGTCCAGATACCGGTGGGGTTGTTCATATCAGCAAGCTGAGTAGATACCCACTTGTCCTTGGGACCCTGGCAACGGGTGTAGATGCCGTAGTTTTGCACACGGAAGCGCTCCGAAAGCTCGGGATTGAGCTCGTTAGCCCACTTGTTCTTGATGGTGAGCACCATGTCCTGCATGAGTTCGGGGAGTTCATCAGCAGTCATGCGAGCCTTGAAGTCGTCGTCGCTCATGGCAGCGAACTCAGCCTTGAGCTCGGTGCAGGCACCATCGGTGAAGTAACCCTCCACGATGGGAGCATAGACAGCCTCCTTGGCAGCGATAGCCTCGAGCGAAGACTTCTGAGCCTGCATCTCTGAGTACTTCTGCTGTACCTCAGCGAGGTCAGCCGCGTCGATGGTCACCTCCTCGAAGCACCACCAGTTGCTGCTGTTGTTGTCGTCGTTCCAACCTACGATGTTGTTGCCATTGTCAGCATGCACACCGTTGCCAGCCTTGAGCAGATAGTAACTGCCCTTGTTGGTGAGCTTCACAGTGGTACCGTTGGTATTGGTAAGACCCTTCTGCGAAACGCCGAGAGAGGGGAAATACTGTGAGGTGTGGGCATTCTGGAACTTGCCCTTGGTGTACTTCCAAATCTGGTTGTACTTGGTGTTGCCGCCCTGTGCCTCAGCAGTCATCTCATGGTTGATAATGTTCTCGGTGATAGCATAGCCGTAGCGCTGTCCGCCAGTTGTCACAGCCTTCTCAGGATTCTGGTTGATGATGCGGTAGTACTTACCCTCCTCGGGCTCAGTAATAGCCATTGTCACCAAACAGAACATCATCCCAACGAGGGATAAGAGGAAACGTTTGTTCATAATGGTTAGTTTAAAATAAATTATTGTTCTTGTTTGTTTCTAATATGGTCTCTTTACACTCAATTTCTGTTCCTTTTAGCTAAGGTTGTATTCGCTGCAAAATTACGATTTCTTTTCCTATGCGACAAACTAAAATGCAGAAATTTACCTATTATATACCATATTAACGTCATGCCCCCCTCAGTCGCCCTATGCTACGATAAGCATGCACAAGAAACCACCATAAGAGAATTAGCCCCTACCCTACCGCCAGAGAGCAAGGATTGAGGTACAGAATGAGCAAGAAACTCTTTGTTTTATAGTGCCAAAATGGGTAAAGTTCACAAACATTATAGTATCTTTGCGGCAGAATATATATTCTATCAATCTAATATTATCCCTAATGAACAAGATTTTTTCTTTGAAGAAGGCAATGGCCCTGGTGGCTTGTTGCGTGATTTCGATGGGTGCCGTATGGGCTGAGGTCAACCCCAAACCCTTCGTCGTGCCCGAGTTGAAGACATGGACGGGAGGCGAGGGCACAATCGCTGCCTCCGGACGTATCATTGTGAAGACCGCCAAGGCAGAGGCCGTGGCCAAGGCTCTGGCTGCCGACTACGAGGAGATGTTTGGCAAGGCGCTGACCATCACCAAGGGTAAGCCTCAGGCCGGCGACATCGTGCTGAGCCTCAAGAGCGACAAGGCCCTGGGTGCTGAGGGCTACACCATGAACATCGACAAGACCATCGAACTGACTGCTGCCGCCGAGCAGGGACTCTTTTGGGCCACACGTACGCTACTCCAGGTAAGCGAGCAGAACCCCAGCGCGCTGCCCAAGGGCAAGACCATCGACACACCCGAATACGCTCTGCGCGGATTCATGATCGACTGCGGACGTAAGTTCATCCCCATGGACTACCTGCGCAATCTGACCAAGGTGATGGCCTACTACAAGATGAACCTGCTCCAGATTCATCTCAACGACAACGGATTCAAGAAGTACTTCGGCGAGGACTGGATGAAGACACAGGCTGGATTCCGTCTCGAGTGTGATACCTATCCCGGTCTGACCTCAAAGGACGGTGCGTACACCAAGAAGGAATTCATCGACCTGCAGCTGCTGGCAGAGCGCAACTTCGTGGAGATTCTGCCCGAGATAGACGCTCCCGCCCATGCTCTGGCCTTCACACAGTATAAGCCCGAACTGGGCAGCAAGGAGTATGGCATGGACCACCTGGATCTCTTCAACCCCGAGTGCTACACCTTCATGGACAATCTGTGGAAGGAGTACATCGGCGGCAAGAATCCCGTGTTCCGTGGTCCTCGCGTACATATTGGTACTGATGAGTACTCGAACGCCAAGAAGGAGGTTGTGGAGAAATTCCGTGAATTCACCGACCATTACATCAAGCATGTGGAGAGTTTCGGCAAGAAGGCCGTGCTCTGGGGTGCACTGACCCATGCCAAGGGTGATACCCCCGTCAAGGTGGACAACGTGCTGATGGACATCTGGTATAATGGCTACGCTGACCCCACAGAGATGAAGAAGCAGGGCTACAAACTGGTGAGCATCCCTGATGGGTATGTCTACATCGTGCCCGCTGCTGGCTACTACTACGACTACCTCAACTGCCAGTTCCTCTACGAGCACTGGACTCCTGCCGTGATCGGTGGCACCACCTTTGAGGAGGGCGATCCTGCTATCGAGGGTGGCATGTTTGCAGTATGGAACGACCACTGCGGCAACGGTATCACCACCAAGGATATCCACCACCGCGTCTTCCCCGCCCTGCAGACCCTCTCTGCCAAGTGCTGGTCAGGCAAGAAGGTGACACTCTCATACAACGACTTCGACAAGATGCGCAGCGCACTCTCGGAGGCTCCCGGCGTCAACGAACTGGGCCGTCTGGGCAAGCCCGGCACCGTGGTGCTGAAGAAGGATGCCGTAAAGGCCGGCGAGAAGCTCAATGCCACAGAGATTGGCTACAACTACTCGGTGACCTTCGTCATCGATGGCAAACAGGAGGATAAGGGCACGGTGCTCTTCCAGTCTCCCAATGCCACCGTCTACCTCGCTGACCCCGACCACGGCAAATTGGGTTTTGAGCGCGAGGAGTATCGCGACGTGTTCAACTACCGCATCCCCGCAGGCGAGAAGCACACCATCACCATCGAGGGTACCAACAAGTACACTCGCCTCATCGTGGACGGCCAGCAGAAGGAGCAGCTCGGCGCCAAACCCCTCTATGTGGTGCGCGACCAGGACGAGGCTAACCACCAGGTGAAGGGCAAGTACGTCTACAAGCCCAAGGTATACGAGCCCACAGACCAGATCTACTACCAGCGCACTCTGGTATTCCCCCTGCAGCAGGCAGGCAACTTCAAGAGCACCATCACCAACCTTGAGGTGAAGGCCACGCTGTAAACGAAAAGAGAGTAACTAAAAAACGAAAAGTTTGCTACCGCACGGTGGGCGCCATTGGTGCCCTGTGCGGTAGCAAACTTTTTTCGTTTCACCATTCACTAAGGGAATGATATACAACTTGACCCTTGGCGGGCGTTGTGCCTGGAAGGCAAGTCGCAGGTCATTTCGGGATATAGAAGTATATCATTGCTTTGACTAATGACTACAAAAATTGCCTTCACTAATGACTACAAAAAAAGAAGCTAAATCCGATATTACTACCTTCATTAGCTTCCATCCACCACTGTGGTGCCACCAGGATTCGAACCGGGGACACACGGATTTTCAGTCCGATGCTCTACCAACTGAGCTATGGCACCTTGTCGTTTGCGATTGCAAAGGTACGACAAATTCCCAACTCACCAAACTTTTCTGCAAGAAATTTTCGGAAAAAGGTGTAAAAAGTACGTTTTTGGTCCCAAACGCCTCTTTACACCTTATTGATATATATTACATCTTCCAGCCCTGAGCCTTCAACTCAAACTCGGCTCCGTCGCGCGAAATGAGTATTTTGCCCAGTTCGGGCTTGGTCATATAGCCTATCACCTTGACACTGGGGATGGCCGACACCTTGTCGTTTTCGGTCAGGGGCACCGTGAAGAGGAGTTCGTAATCCTCGCCACCATTCATGGCACAGGTGATGACATTCATATTGAGTTCCTCGGCCATGACAGCGGTCTGATAGTCGAGGGGCAGACGCTCTTCATAGATGCGGCAGCCTGTGTTGCTCTGAGTGCAGAGATGCATGAGTTCGCTGCTGAGACCATCGCTGATGTCTATCATGCTGGTGGGACGGATGCCTGCCTTGGCCAGGGCCTCCACGATGTCCTGGCGTGCCTCTGGCTTGAGCTGACGCTCGAGGAGATATTCACGGCCGCTGAAGTCGGGCTGGAACTGTATCTCGTCGGCCTTATCGCCGGCCTCGCGACGCTGCTGATAGTAGATAGCCTTCTCGCGCTCGAGGAGCTGCAGTCCCATATAGGCGGCTCCGAGATCGCCAGTAACGCAGACCAGGTCGGTATCCCTGGCACCACTGCGGTAGACAACGTCATCGGGGGCAGCATCGCCTATGGCCGTGATGCTGATGGTCAGACCCGTCATACTGGCTGTGGTGTCGCCACCCACGATGTCCACGTGGTGCTTCTCACAGGCCAGACGCATGCCGGCATAGAGTTCCTCGACATCCTCCACGGTGAAGCGCTTGCTCAGGCCGAGTGCCACGACTATCTGACGGGGCTGGCCATTCATGGCGTAGACGTCGCTGAGGTTGGCTATGACGGCCTTGTAGCCCAGGTGACGCAGGGGTACATACTGGAGGTCGAAATGAATGCCCTCGAGCAGGAGGTCGGTGGTGACGAGCGTCTGGCGGCCCGCAGAGGGCTGCAACACAGCGCAGTCGTCGCCTACCCCCTTGGCGGTGGTAGCATTCTCTATCTTAATCTCTTCTGTAAGGCGCTTGATAAGCGCAAATTCTCCTATTTCTGATATTTCCATTTGTGAGGTTGTAGGTTGTGAGGGTTTAGGGTTTAGGGTTTAGGGTTTAGGGCTAATTGGACTAATAGGACCTATTGGGCTAATCGGACACCAAGAAGGCGCTACCTAAGAGGGCATGATTGTGTCCACCAAGGTAGCGCCTTCGTGGCGCAATGAATAATGGGGGTTAGCTACGGCGGATCATCTCACGCATAATCTCGGCCATGAGGGGCTGCACGGCATTGGCGGCCTTCTGCACCTCTTCGTGGCTGACCTCTACAATCTTGCCCTCTACGCCGAGGTCAGTGATGATGCTCATGCCAAACACCTTGATGCCGCAATGATGGGCCACGATGACCTCGGGCACGGTGCTCATACCCACCGAGTCGGCTCCCATGAGGTGGAACATGCGATACTCAGCAGGAGTCTCAAAGGTGGGACCCTGGGTGCCGAGGTAGACGCCGTGCTGCACCTTGATGCCCTTCTCGGCAGCTATCTCGTCGGCCAGAGCGATGAGACGCTTGTCGTAGGCCTCGCTCATGTCGGGGAAGCGGGGACCCGTGGGGAAGTTCTTGCCACGGAGGGGATGCTCGGGGAAGAGGTTGATGTGATCGGTGATGATCATGATATCGCCAATGGAGAAGGCGGGATTGGTGCCACCACCGGCATTGCTCACAAAGAGGGTCTTGACGCCCAGTTCGTACATGACACGTACGGGGAAGGTCACCTCCTTCATACTATAGCCCTCGTAGTAGTGGAAGCGGCCCTGCATGGCGAGTATCTCCTTGCCGCCGAGTCGGCCCACGAGGAGTTTGCCGCTATGGCCCTCCACGGTGCTTACGGGGAAGTTGGGGATATCGGTATACAGGATTTCGTCGTCTATCTCGAGTTCCTCGGCCAAACGTCCGAGTCCGGTGCCAAGGATGATGGCTGTCTCGGGATGGTTAGTCATCCTCTCTTTTAGCCAAGATGCTGTTTCTTGAATTTTTGAGTACATAGCCCGTGATTTTATCGTTGAATGTATCTTGTTGGTCTCGCAGTATCTCCACCTCGATGGGGAGATAATAGATGGACTGTCGCACCTGTTCGCTGAGGCCGGCAGTGTGGAGCAAGCGTACTGAGTCCTTCTCCGTGGTGATGATGATGCGGGGCTCTGGTAGGGCCTTGAGCGCTGCATCGACACGCGCCACATCGTCGGGGGTGAAGAAATGGTGGTCGGGGAAGGCCAGAGGGGTGATGTGGTGGGTGTGGCGCCTCAGGTCGAGTCGCATCTGCTCAGGCGAGGCAATGCCCGTGAGCAGGAGCACATGCTCGTCGGTTTGGATAGAGTCGAGGGTGCGCTCCTTGCCGCCAAAGAGGGGCACCAGGGCACCGTAACGGAAGGTGCTGAAGTAGAGTTTCTGGTAGGGGCGCAACTCGAGGGCCTTCTGCAAGACGCGGAATCCCATGGGTTTGATGTCGTGGGGGCACTTGGTGACCACCACGATATTGGCGCGATAGATGCCCCCCACGCCCTCGCGCAGACGGCCTGCCGGGAGCAGACGATCGTCGGTCACCATACGGTGGTAGTCGACCAGGAGGATGTTGACACCCGGCTTGACCCAGCGGTGCTGGTAGGCATCGTCGAGGAGGATGACGTCGACATCGCGCGTGGCCTCATCGTGACAGAGGCGGTGTATGCCGTTGCGACGGCTGCGGTCTACGGCGATGTAGGCATCGGGAAACTTCTGTTTCATCTGCCATGCCTCGTCGCCAATGACGCTGACGGGGGTGTCGGGCCCGGCCAACTGGTAGCCGCGGCTCTTGCGCTTGTAGCCGCGACTGAGCACGGCCACCTTGTAGCGTTTCATCAGGAGGCGCAAGATGTACTCGGTGTGTGGCGTCTTGCCAGTGCCACCCACTGTAATGTTACCGATATTGATAATGGGTATATCGTAACTCTTGCTCTTCAGCACGTTGATGTCGAAGAGAAAGTTACGAATACCTACTCCCAAGCCGTAGAGCCAGCTCAGGGGCAACAACTTATCGTCTATCTTTATTAAATCGCCTTCCAAATGTTGAGAGTTTATCGTTAGTGCCCCTCCCCGCTTGGAGGGAGGGGCGTGAGAGTTATCACTTGATGTTGGGATCGAACATGATGCTGGCCTGAATGGGGTTCTGACTCTTGAGCTGACGCAGCAGGCCGAAGGTGGTGTAATAGTCGCCCAGGGTGGCGCGAAGCTGACTCTCGAGGTAACCACTGCCGGCATCCTTGTTGAGGAGACTGGTCCACCAGGGCTCCGCCTCGGGATAACGAGCCACATTGTATTCGTCGCACTTAGCCAACTTGGCTGCTGCCTTGACGGCATCGTTCAAATTGCCCAATTCATCGACCAATCCTATCTTCTTGGCCTGCTCGCCAGTCCATACACGACCCTCGGCAATGGCCTTCACATCGTCCACTTTCATCTTGCGTCCCAGGGCCACACGACCTACGAATGTCTCATAGCCACGGTTGACGCGAGCCTGCATCATGGCGCACTCCTCTGCATTGAGGGCACGCAGGCCTCCACCGAAGTCGCTCATGGAATTGGTCTTGACCACGTCGCTGTGGAGACCAAGCTTCTGAGTGAGGAGTTCGCTGGCATCGGGCACCATGCCAAATATACCGATGGAACCGGTCAAAGTAGTGGGTTCGGCAAAGATCTTGTGAGCACCCGATGAGATGTAGTAACCACCGCTGGCTGCCACACCACCCATGCTGACCACCACGGGCTTCTTCTCCTTGAGGAGTTCCACCTGGCGCCATATCTGCTCCGAGGCATAGGCGCTGCCGCCGCCCGAATTGATACGGATCACTACGGCTGCTATCTCATCGTTGTCGGCCAGATCCTGCAGGTCGGTGTTGACCTTGTCGGGAGCAAAGGTTGGGCCGCTGCCGTTGAGGGGCGAGTAGCCCTGGAAGTCGTCCACGATGTTGCCGTAGGCATAGTATACGGCTACTTTTTTGTCCTTTACATCGAGCACATCCTGAGCCTTGGCCACATCGCGTACGCTGGCAAAGGTCAGTTTGTCGTCTTCCTCGCATCCCATCTTGTGGCGAAGCATGCTCTTGACCTCGTCGAGATAGACAAGGCGGTCCACCATCTTGGCTTCGAGAGCCGCCTTGGCAGGACGCATGGTCATGAGGCTGTCCGCCAGGGCATTGAGGGTCTCGGGCTTTATCTTGCGCGACTTAGCCACATCGGCCACCATCTGGCCCCAAATGCTGGTCAGATAGCTGGTCACCTGCTCGCGATTAGCCTCGCTCATCTCGGTATTGGTGAAGGGCTCAACGGCGCTCTTGAAGGAACCGACTCTGAAGACCTGCATCTTGACGCCGAGCTTCTCCATGGCCTCCTTATAGAATATAGGCTGTGAGGAGAGACCGTGCCAATCGAGGATACCCTCGGGATTGAGCAGTACGGTGTCGGCTGCCGAACAGATGTAGTAGGCCTGCTGGGTGTAGATGTCGCCGTAGGCAATGATGAACTTGCCGCTCTTGCGGAAGTCGAGCAGTGCCTGGCGGAACTCCTGTGCCGAGGCTGAGTTGGCAGCAAGCGAACCGCCCTCGAGGTAGATACCCTTTATCTTATCATTGGTAGCTGCTTTTTGTACAGAAAGCACCATTTCATCGAGTGCAAGGCTCTCGCTGTTGCCGCCTGAGAGGAAGCTCATGGGGTCGCTTTCTGCGCGCTCCTCGATATAGCCGGAGAGATTGATACGGAGAATGGAATTGTCGTCGACAACCGAGGCTGTAGACTCTGATGCCATGATACCTGCCATCGAAACCACCGTTATGATACCGCTGATAATACTGAACGCCAACAAGCCAACAATAGTGGCAAGCGTATACTTCATAAAGTCTTTCATAGATGTGCTGATTGTTTTGATTTGTAACGTCTACCCATTGGACGGCAGTATACGCCACAAAATTACATATTCTTTCGCTTAACCACAAATTTTCACCCCGATTTTCATTATAATTGCTACCATTCGAGGGGTAGCCCATAAGGGAAAAGATGCTTAAAAGCGAATAATAGGCGTAGAGACAGGGACTTAGGCCGTGTGGCGATATACTATATATGTTGTGGTGACAGACTATATCTGTGGTAACGACAGATTATACAGCCTGCGAGTTCAAACTATACAGGCTATCGGGACAGGGGATTAGGGGTATCTGCAACACGCTCTCATCACCCTTCGAGGGGAGGTGGGGATGACTCGTGGTGAGCCTACACCTGCGAGAAAACACACCCACGGTGTGTTGCAGTAAGACCCGGGTCTTATGGTAGCTAAGACCCGGGTCCTGTCACGCTGAGACCCGGGTCTCAGTGAACTGAAACCCGGGTCTTATTTTGCTTATGATAAAGGTCGTGAAAATAGAGCCTACACTAATACGGATCGACGTCAAAGTAGACGGTGGCCGACTTGTAGGCTGTCTGCGAGAGCACGTGCTGCTCTATCTGGCGCAGACGCTGACGCATGTCGGCCAGCGAGGCACCAGCCTCCACCTTGAGCACTATCTTGCGGATATACATCGACTGGATGCGCGACACGGGGGGCGCATCGGGCCCTAAGACACGCGGACCAAACACCTGGGTCATGACGCGGGCCATGTCGCGGGCTAAGGCATCGAGCAGACGCTCGTCGCGGTGCTTCATATAGACATACACCAGGTGGGAGAAGGGGGGATAGGAGAAGAGCTTACGCTCGTCCATCTGGTCGCTGTACATCGAGGGGTAGTCATTGCTCACCACCTGGGCCACCACGGGTAGGTCGGCATTGCGGGTCTGGAGGTATACCCTACCCTGTCGGCCATGGCGGCCTGCGCGGCCTGCCACCTGCGAGAGCATCTGGAAGGCGCGCTCATAGGCACGGAAGTCGGGCATGTTGAGCATCGTGTCGGCATTGAGGATACCCACCACACTGACACGCTGGAAGTCGAGGCCCTTGGTGACCATCTGGGTGCCAACGAGGATATCGGTGCGGCCATGCTGAAAATCGGAGAGGATGCCCTCGTAGGAGGTGCGGGTGCGGGTTGTGTCGAGGTCCATGCGAGCTATGCGGGCCTCGGGGAAGAGCGTTTGTATCTCGTCCTCGATGCGCTCTGTGCCGTAGCCATGACTCTTTATCTGGGTGTTCTCACAGTTGGGACACTTCTGTGGCAACTGAAAGGTGTGACCGCAATAATGACAGGTTAGCTGGTGGAGCACCTTATGATAGGTGAGGCTGACATCACAACACGTGCAGCGGGGCGTCCAGCCACAGGTGGTACACTCGATGGTAGGGGCATAGCCACGGCGATTCTGGAAGAGGATAATCTGCTCGTGGCCGTCCAGGGCGCGGCGCATCTCATTGTAGAGGGGGTCGGAGAGCGGGCCCCAGGTCAGCTTCTTGCGATACTGCTCGTTCATGTCGACCACCTCGATGGCGGGCAACTGTATCTGGCGGTAGCGCTCATGGAGACACACCATGGCATACTTGCCGGCCTGGGCATTGTGGTAGGTCTCGAGTGAGGGGGTGGCTGTACCCAGCAGCGACTTGGCTCCACTCATGTGGGCCAGCACGAGGGCCACGTTGCGGGCATGATAGCGCGGAGCAGGTTCGGCCTGCTTAAAGGAGGTCTCGTGCTCCTCGTCCACAATGACGAGTCCGAGGCGTTGGAATGGGAGAAAAACGCTCGAACGGACACCGATGATAATGTCGTAGGGGGTATCAGAGAGTTGCTTCTGCCACACCTCGATGCGCTCTGCTTCGGGATATTTGGAATGGTAGACTCCCATTCTGTCGCCGAAGACACGGCGCAGACGATCTACAAGCTGGGTGGTGAGCACAATCTCGGGCAAGAGATACAGCACCTGACGGCCCGAGTCTATCATGTGCTTGATAAGGTGGATATACACCTCTGTCTTGCCGCTGCTGGTGACACCATGCAGCAAGCAGACATTCTTCTGCTCAAAACTGCGAAGAATGCCATCGAACGCCCCCTGCTGGGCATCGCTCAGGGTGTGTATCTTGAGTTCTTCGGGCAGGTCGCTGGAGCTGAGACGCGAGACGGTTTGCTCATAGACCTGGAAGATTCCCTTAGACACCATGGTGCGGAGTGCAGTCGATGAATTGGGGTCATTCTGCGTCAGGTCGGCCTTGTCCACCTCCACGAGCAGGGCTTCATTATGGAGGCGGATGGCGGCACGTGCCTGGGCCAAATCCAGGTAGCGCTCGAGCAGGGCCAGCTGGCGGGTGGAGCGGCGGAGTGTGGCTGTGAGCACCGTGAGCATCTCCTCGTCGAGATAAAGGTCGTGGAGGCGCACACAGGTCTTGGTGAGGGGTTTGAATGAGCGCTTCACCTCGTCTTTCATGACTCCGGGCAGGGCGGCCTTGTAGACCTCGCCCACCGAGCAGAGGTAGTAGTCGGCTATCCACTGCCAGAGCTTGAGTTGCTGGGGTAGCACCACGGGACGCTCGTCGATGAGCGACTGCACCTCCTTGATTTTATATTCTGTGGGTTCCTCGTCGTGGATGCGCACCACGAGGGCTGAATAGACCTTTGACTTACCAAAGGGTACAATGACACGGCTCCCCACCGCTACTTGCTGGGCAAGAGGGGCAGGGAGCTTGTATGTGAACGTTGCCGTGAGTGGCAACGGCAGTATAACATCGATGAATTGGGCCATTTATCTGCGTTCGCGACGCACACTGACGCGTGCGGCATTACTGGGAGCCTTGGTCGTCTTTTGTTTCTTTTCTACGCTTTTCTTCTCGGTAGTCTTCTTCTCGGTGCTCTTGGTCGAGCGGCGCGAGGTGGTCTTGGGTTCTTCCTTCTCCTCCTTCACCTCCTCGGTGGCCTTCTCCTCGGTGGCCTCTGCGTCCTTATCCTTCTTGGCTGACTTGGTGTCAGCAGGTGTCTCCTGCACCTCCTTCTTGGGGGCACTACCAGTCCAGAGATGGTCCTGGAAGTCGGTCAGTTCCTTCTCGATGCGGGCCTGCTCCTTGCGCAGCGCGCTGTCTGTCTGACAATAGTTCATGAGGATGCGTCCCTGGAGGTTGCTGATCTTGTAGATCTGACCCTCGTAGCGGTTGAGCGTGAAGTAGTCATCTGCTGTCATGTTGGTGACGTTGTTGAGGTTGCTGGTCATGACGGGCAACTTGGCCAGGTAGGGAGCCACGTCATCATAGCGGAGCCAGAAGAGGGGCGTGGGGGTGACGTCGCCGAAGTCGTCCTCCTGCATCAGCACGGGGCAGATGGCTGTGACCTTGGCGCGGGTATCATTGGAGAAGCGGTCGAGGTAGATGCTCTCCTTAATATAATAGCGCTTCACAAACTCGCTGGGCACGTCGATGTCGGCCACCTGATACTTGCCATCCTTCTCCTCATAGAAGATGCTGTAGTTGTCGAGCATCTCACGAATGCTCACCTTGTTGGCATCCGTGAAGGTCTCGTTGCCGTCCAGTGTGTACTTGTAGCCGGTGACGCGGCCCGTCAGCACGAGGCGGAAGAGGTAGGAGAAGAGGTTGCGCTGCTTGCCTATGGGCTGCACGGGATAGTAGAGCACGGCATTCTTGTCATTGTCGAGCAGATTGAGCACACGATAGAGATCGCGGCGCCAAGTGACATCCTCGGGCATGGCCTCCTGGGTGGGGAACATGAGTGAGGCGCGGTCTGTGGCCGCCTTGGCAGTAGTAGTGGCCGAGGCACCTGGTGCGGGAGTGGTGGTTCTGCGCTTAGCTGGCTGAGCCATCATGGCGGTGACCATGAGGCTTGCACATACTATGATAAATAATCGCTTCATATCTTTGTTGTTCTGTTGTCAGTAGTGTTGATTGGGCTCCCCGCGAGGGGGAGCGTGGGGGAGCGTGGGTGGGCGCGTGTTCTTAGTTGACAATCACCTCGGTGGCTCCCTTCAGTGTGCGGGGTATGTTGTCGGGGCCTATGCAATGCACCTCGGTGATGTAGAAACGCTTGCCGCGTGCCAACTGGCGGATCTTCTCCCTCTGCTGCTCGGTGATGCTCGTACCATTTGACAGCACAGGGACAGCGTTACCCATGGCATCGTGGAAGACCATCTTGAAGCTGTTGACCTTGAAGGGGATGTGGAGAATGCCATCATCGATAGCCGCTCCTACCGAACCGGCTGAGAGGACGGTACCCTTGGCCATACGTCCTCCGAAGACATGCTCGCCGCCTACGTTGATAAACGCCATAGGATCGGGCAATTTGCGCACACGGAAGGTATACTTACCCATCTCCATGGTGGTGCCGCCACTATTGGCCGTCACAACGATGGTGACAGACTGGCCGGGGGTGGTAGGCTTGACGATGAACTTGCCGGGGCCATTGCTCGTGATCGAACCGCCGCCTGAGAGCGAGGCTGAGACACTCGAGAGCGACACACCGGGCACGCTGATGCTGACGGGGTTCTCATAGCCGGCATAGAGCACGTTCATGAGGTCGGCGCTGACAGTGGCCGAAGGAGCCACTACGGTATACTTCTCCGTGAATTCACGGGTGAGCATCTTACCGGCTGCATCGGGCATGCTGATATGTCCGCTGAGAGTAAACTCGCCCACGCTGTTGCAGGTTACCTCGTAATGACTGCCCTGGATAGCTCGTCCGCCTACATAGACGGTGGGACGACGGTCACGGTCGACAGCTGCCATGACAATCTCAGCGCTGAACTTACCGCCCTGCACGATGGTGCGCGATGTGGGCACCACAAAGGCCGTGAGCTCGTTGACGGGCACCTCGCCCACCTTGCCGTGGTGCTTCTCGGGCTCCACCTCGGGCTTGGGTTCGGGGGCTGCGGGCTCTTCCTTCTTGCCAATGCCCAGAGTATCCTTGACGCCCACGGTGGCAGCGAGCGAGTGGAGCACTTCGCCCTCAGCATAGCGCAGGTCGTTCTGTATCTTGGTCAGCATGGTGATGGCTGCTGCTGCGGGCATATCCTCAAACATGTACTCCTGCCAGTTCTTGCCCATGCTACCCTCGGGCACCTCGGTAGAGAGATTCTGTGCCAGGGTGTTGAGGCGCTTATTGTTAAGCTGGGCCACACGGATGAGTCGGGTGCGATAGCTGTTGATGGCCTCACAGAGCATCTTGCCTTTACCCCTGCGGGGAGCCAGCATGATGCGGGGAGCCGCCTCGAGGTCCTCGGGATTCTGCAGATTGTGCACATCGGCCTCATCGCCATCTGCCTCGCGGGCTATGGCCATCTTGAGGGTGTCGAGCAGCGCATAGAGGGAGTCAGACATTGCTCTCACCTGCTTGGCCTTCTGAAAGTTTGGGCCCACGGTCTCAGGATCCTTTGCCATCTCCTTTTGGAAATTCTCAAAAAGGGCCTTGTTGACCACCGACACATTGTCGGCAGTGCGGCTGAGGCTCTCTTCGACGAGGGCAAAACCCTTGAGTACGTCGCTGCTCACGTTGAGGGCCAGCATGGCCATGAGCACCACGTACATCAGGTTGATCATCTTCTGACGTGGGGAAACCCTTTTCTTCTTTATCGTTGACATTCCTTAATGTTGGTCTAATAGGTCTTAGGATGGGCCTTGGTGGCCCCTTGTCTGTCTTTCTGCTGTGGATTAGCCCTGAATGGCTGCACCTGCGTTGACGGTCAATGCCTGTATCATGCGCGAGTAGATAGTGTTGAGTTCCTCTATCTGCTGGGCCATGCGACGGGTCTGCTCATCGATCTGCTCGATGGTGACCACCTGCTTGCTGACGGTCTTGAGCTGGAGCTCGTAGACGGTGCTGATGCCGGTGAGGGTGCGGTTGAGATTCTCCATCTCCTCGCTGTCGGTCGTCATGCGGTCGAGCTGTGTGCGTACCTTATTTATTACGTCGGTCAGTTCATGCAACTCGTCGGTATACTTCTCCACAGCCTCCTGCACCTCGGTGGGGTCGGTAGCCTGAATGGCAGGCATGACAGACACCACCGTCTGGGGCTGAGGCTGGTAGGCAGCATGGTCGGTCGTGGCAGCTACAACCTCCTCGGGGGCTACCTGGGGCTGGGGAGTCTCGATCTCGGGGGTTACAACCATCTCGGGAGTAGCCTCCTCCCTTGTCTCTGCAAGGGCATCAGCCAGCGAACTGTCGGTGATATCTATCGATACGGGCTCAGCCTGCTCTGCGGCCTTCTCCTCATCCTTGATGCGGTCGAAGGGACGCTCAAAACCCGAGACGAAGAACACGAAGACCTCGGTGCCCATGCCGACAAAGAGCATGACGTTGGCTCCGGGGAGGTGGGTCAACTTGAAGAGCGTACCGAGAATTACGACAGCAGCACCCCAGCTATAAGCGTACTGCATGAAGGTCTGTCCGGCTCGCGTGTCTATCCAATGCTGGATGGAACGGATGATATTGAGATGACTGAATAGTGACATAATAATAGATTTACAATTTGGGGATTTACAATTTACAATTTTGCCTGGGTCAGGACCGATTCGCTATCCTACCGGGGTGGAAGCAGCACTGTCCAGATGTTTACCTTCTGTTGCTCTCGCCCACCATGCTGCGAACGCAGCGGAAACCGATGAAACTGCGTGGCTGGTTCTGATACTCGTAGCTGCGCCATGCCGAGATGATCATGCTCTCGGGGTCCTTCCACGAACCGCCACGCACGCTCTTTTTCTTGAGTCTGTAGGGATCCTCCTTGGCAGCGTTGTAGCGCAGTTCGGGGTTCATATCGCTCATGCTCATCACACCAGACTCAGTATACACGGTGTTGGTCCACTCGGCCACATTGCCGGCCATGTCGTAGAGCCCATTGGAATTGGCGCTGAAGATACCGCACTTCGATGTAATGAGACTACCGTCCTTGGTGTAGTTGCCGCGGTCGGGCTTGAAGTTGGCATAGTAGCATCCCTTGTCGCTCTTCACCTCCTTGCTCTCCCAGGGGAAGGGGTTGCCCTCCTTGCCGCGGGCTGCATACTCCCACTCAAACTCGGTGGGGAGGCGGTAGCGCTGTATCTGCTTGGCATAACCACCCAGACCACGCAGCAGGAAGTCTGTGCGCCATGCACAGAAGGCATTGGCCTGCTCCCAGGTGACACCCACCACAGGATAGTCGTCATAGGCAGGGTTGCTGAAATAGAGTTTCATGTAGCGCTCATTGTCAGCGTTCTGGAAGTCGTTGACCCAGCAGGTGGTGTCGGGGTAGACATTTACGATGTAGGTATTGAGGAAGTCCCAGGGACTGCTCAGGGGGCGGGTGATGGTCTGGCGTACAATCTTGCCGTCATCGTCGACCCATGCCGTATCCTTGCTGATGAGCACCTCGCGGCTGCTCACCTCGTGGTCGGTATTGAGGTCGCGCTCGTCGGGATTGAGGCGATACTTACGCTGGGCAGCGGCCACATAGTCGTACACCTCGTAGCGGTAGTTGAGCTGACGTGCATCGAGCATCTTCTCGCCGGTGATGGGATGGATGGTGTATACGCTCTCTATGGCACGTGCCTCGTCCTCATTGGCCTTGCTCCAGGGGATGCGCTTGTTCCAGTTGAGATAGGGCTTGATGGGATTGCCCTCCTTGTCTTCTTCTATCTTGTAGCTCTCATCGCCACCATAGGCGGGGTCGGCCAGACGCTCGCGGATAATGCTGTCGCGCACCCAATACACAAACTGGCGGTACATGGCATTGCTCACCTCGGTCTGGTCCATCCAGAACCCATCCACTGAGATGTTGCGCACAGGAAACTCGCTGCCCCACAGGGTGTCGGCCTCCTCCACGCCCACCTTGAGCGAACCCTTCTGTATGGCCACCATGCCATAGGGGGTAGGCTCCGTGTAACTGGTACCGCGCACTCCGGTTATCTCACCGCCAGTAGCCACTGCCGAACCCGAACCCATGCACGAGTAGAGCACCATACTGACTGCGATGATTACCATCAAAAATACTGGTTTGATCTTCATATTCTTTCTTTCTTCTTTTTTTACGTGATTACAAGAGTCTTACACTCTGATGCTTGTTCTTGCCCTTCTTGAAGAGGTTGAGGTCCGTCTGGTAGCCCACCACCAGTTCGTGTGTGCCGTGCAGCGCTCCTATCCCTCCAGTGTATATCTCATAGCTGTAGCCAATGTCTATGCCATGGAAGTTGAGTCCGAAGAGTACACTGACCGAATTGGTGGGACTATAGCCCAATCCACCGTATAATTTGTGCTTCGTGCCGGTGTAGGCCAATCGCGCCGTGAGGTCTGCTCGCCAGTTCTGGAAGTCAGTGCGCAGGATGGCACTGGTGTAGAGCTTATAGGCGGGCTGGCGAAACTTGTGGGTGTAGCCTCCGGTGGCATAGAAGGTACCCTTCACCTGCTCCTCGTAGTTCTTCTCATCGCCCAGGCTGATGGTGGGGCTCATCACATGCATACCACTCAATCCGGCATACCACACATCCTTGTGGGTGTAGCGAAGGCCAAAACCGAGGTCGAAGGCCGTACCGTCCATCTGACTGGTGGGGAAGGCAGGGTCACCGCTATCGCCCAGGTCCACATCCGACCCATCGAAGGTATTGTTGAGTAGCGAGGCTCTGACGCCGGCACTGAGTCGTCCGCCCCACAACTTCTGGTGGTAGGCATACTGCAGAAAGATTTCCTTGTTGCTGAAGAGGCCGAAGTTGTCGTTGAGAAAACCGACTCCGGCCCCGTGGCTCGGACTGATGAAGAAGAGGGGCAAGTCGCCACTCACCAGCATTGTCTTGGGGGCATCCTCGAAACCGACCATCTGCATGCTGTAGACGCCCTGCACATTAATCTGGCCGCTCAGACCCGATGCAGCAGGGTTGTAGTAGGGCTGCAGCGCCCAATAATGTCCAAACGCCGCATCATACTGTGCCCTCACCTCGAGGGACAATAATATAGCCAATACCAACCACTTTAGTCTACTCATTTCAGTATATAACGCCCAACCAGGCGCTTTATTGCATTATATAAGGTATTTTTTTGGCCGCAGAATGAACGGGAGGTGTTTTTTTACAAGAACGCGCATACGCTGGTACCTATTGAGGCCACCTACCGTTCGGCCTACCGCCCCACCACCAGACAAAAACAAAAGAGCGACTCCACGAGGGAAATCGCTCTTGTATCTTATATCCTACTGCCTTGGGCGCGGATACATTACGACCTGTATCAATACTCCTCCTCGTCCCAGAGAAAATCCTCCTTGGTGGGATAGTCGGGCCATACATCCTCTATGGTCTCATACACATCGCCCTCGTCTTCCAGTTGTTCCAAGTTTTCGATGACTTCGAGTGGACAGCCGCTGCGCTGCGCATAGTCAATAAGCTCCTCCTTGGTTGCGGGCCAAGGTGCATCCTCGAGGTTGGATGCCAATTCCAATGTCCAATACATAGTGTTAATTAGATTTATACGAGTTGTTTTGGTGCGCAAAGATATAACTCTAATTTTATATATTCAACGATTTGCCTCATTTTTTTCATCACTTTGCTACAAAAAGCTGAGTCAAAGAAAGGAAATGAGGCAAAATGGCACATTACCAAGCCCAAGTGTGTAATATACGTTCCCCTGCACCACAGTGCAGCCCCCCCCTACCAGTTTACCTTGTAGTCTTGCTTCTGCAATTTAGGGTCAAAGAAAGCTATGCCGAGATCGTAGAGATCGAAGGTGACACGTGTGCGGTGGTCTGCTTTTATCATGCGCCACCATTCCATGTTGTCCCTGAGGCGGTCCACCACGAGCATACTCCCCTCGTGCAGATGACGAAAGAGAATGGAATCATCTGGTTGCGAAATATAGATAAAATCTGCCTTTTCATCGAAGATATCACCCACCCTTCTGGCCTTTGGGGCAGCTGCCAGCATATAAGACTCATCCACGACCGAAGCACCGCAAAGCAGCATGCGCTCAGGACGCTGATGATTGACCAGACGATACAGCAAGCGACTCTTGCTAATAGCCTGGCCTCCAAGGCTTCGCTGCCATCCCGAGTACTGTCTATCAAGTTCATGGTAGGCATAATAGGGATGCGTTGCATCTATCACATCGGTGATGAAATTGAAGGCAAAGGGTGAGTGCACGCCATATCCCTTGCGCTTGCGAAAGCGCATCAGCCAAACAAAAGGATGTGAGATAAAAGGCATCGCAAAACGTATTTAATGAATTACTTAGATATGCAAAGATAAGCAAAATTCCCAAGCCACTACAAAGAAAGTAAAAAAAAAGAGAAGCCTCCCCTCATTGTGCAACGCTATACATCGCCACGTGCCCCCAGACCAGAACCACTGCGCGAGGCCATACATTACTTAAAAAGTCATATTTGTAATAGTGTTGCGGAATTAAGGAATAAGATAAATGGCATAAAACGAGAACTCAAAATTCGCTATAAGCCAGGCTCCTGACTATTACTGTCTGGGGAATTCAAGACCCTGTAAGGTAGGGTGTTCAAAATCCGCAATTTTTTCTACACGATTTT
>CALZKW010000013.1 GCA_945788095.1 uncultured Prevotellaceae bacterium
CAGCATCAACAAGCGCTATGCCCAGAATCTCAAGCCCCCATTTCGCGGCAGATGCGCATCCGCTCCAGAAGTATCCCGTACCGGGAGTGTGCTTTCCCGACTTGGGAATGTAGCTCGGGTCGATGGCGATGGCTATCCTGTGCTGGAGCTTCTCCCTGCAGTACGCAAGGTTATATCTCACCCAGTCGAACTCCTTCTGGAAGTTCTGTCTGAAACGGCTCTCACAGCAGTCGCTGAATAGTGCCATTTGGGTGAAGTTCTTACGTTTCGTCATGCTCAGGAATAGAATTGAGGTCGTGATGAAGAAGGTTTGAAAACTTTTGCGTATCTTTGCAGTGCCATTAAGGGCATCGCAGATGGTCTTGGTGAGCTGGTCAAGTGGCTGTTTCATAATTAGTATTTTTGGTTTCTTGACAGCTACTAAGTTACTAATTTCCAGCGACTTGACCAAATTTTTAGACGCTTATTTTCAGCCTTTTAAGCTATTATTTCCATCTATTTCAAGAGTCATTGTTTATGGTTGTCCGTCCGGTGATCACACATCGTTCGGAGATACTGTATTTATAGTATAACATATTAAAAATGAGATAATAAACCAAAAATTAACTAAGTATTGATCTTATGAGGGCGGTTGCGGATTTGAGGTTAATCCTAAAACACGTTCAAGATTATGACAAGGACTTTGGCAACGACACAGACCAGGCGGGTGTTGTGTCTGGGAGCAGCTCCCTCCCAAGATCGGGGAAAGAAAAAGGTGTGCTCCTGGGAGAGGAACACACCTTGATATGGGGGTGCATAGATGACTGTTATGCCTTGACGCGCTCGATGGTCTGAGCACGATCGGGACCCACACTGACGATGGTGATGGGAGTCTCGAGTTCGGTTTCGAGGTACTTGATGTAGTCCTTGAAGGCCTGTGGGAACGCGTCCTCGGAGGTCATCTGGGTGAGGTCGGTCTGCCAACCGGGGAGTTCCTCATAGACAGCCCGCCAGCCCTCGGTGTCGTAGGGCATTGTGGTGGTCTGCTGACCGTCCTTCTCGTAGGCTACGCAGGCCTTGATGGTGGGGAAGGTGTCGAGCACATCACCCTTCATCATGATGAGCTGGGTGACACCATTGACCATGATGGCATACTTGAGGGCTACGAGGTCGACCCAACCACAGCGGCGGTCGCGGCCAGTGACGGCACCATACTCGTGGCCAATCTCGCGAATCTTGTCGCCGGTCTCATCGAAGAGTTCTACGGGGAAGGGACCTGCACCGACGCGGGTGCTGTAGGCCTTGAAGATGCCAAAGACCTCGCCGATGGTGCCGGGAGCTACGCCGAGACCGGTGCAGACGCCACCACAGACGGTGTTGGATGAGCTGACGAAGGGATAGGTGCCGTGGTCGATGTCGAGCAGGGTGCCCTGTGCGCCCTCGGCCAATACGCTCTTGCCCTCACGGAGAGCCTGATTGATTTCTACCTCGGTGTCGGTGAGGGGGAACTGACGCATGTACTCCACGCCCTCGAGCCAGAGCTTCTCCTCGTCGGTGATGTCATACTCGGTGAAGTGGAGGTCGGAGAGCATCTGCTCATGGCGTGCCTTGAGGGCCTGATACTTGGCATCGAAGCCCTCGAGGATGTCGCCCACGCGAAGACCGGTGCGGCTGGCCTTCTCGCTATAGGTGGGACCAATACCCTTGCCGGTGGTGCCAACCTTATTCTTGCCCTTGGCAGCCTCGTAGGCGCGGTCGAGCACACGATGGGTGGGGAGGATGAGGTGAGCACGCTTGCTGATGTGGAGTCGGCTCTTGAGGTCGTAGCCTGCAGCCTCGAGCTCCTTGGCCTCAGCCATAAAGAGGTCGGGGGCGATGACGCATCCGTTGCCTATGATATTGAGTTTGCCTTCATCAAAAATACCTGAAGGTATGGAGCGGAGCACGAACTTCTTGCCCTCGAAGATGATGGTGTGACCAGCGTTGGGACCACCAGCAAAACGGGCTACTACATCATACTTTGGGGTGAAACAATCCACCACCTTGCCTTTACCTTCATCGCCGAAAACGATACCCAAAAGGGCATCTACCTTTCCTTGTGTCATTTAGGTGTGTATAATTAGTTTATAAATATTCCGCTCGCAAAGATAGTGTAAATAGCGAAGAGCGCCAAATAAAAAAGATGTAATATTTGAGATATGAAAGAAAAAGAGTAATTTTGCACGCTAAAGAAAAATGACACAAAAGATGAGAAACAAACGATTATGGGCAATACTCATGATGGCCTTCATGATGATACTGCCCACCATGGCTGTGCTCAAGGAGAAGAGTCTGGCACAGACCCTGAGTGTGCTGCTGGCAGAGCTGCAGGCCGAGCACGCCAAGCAGCAGACCATGAAGCAGATGTATGAATCGCAGAGTGCCACACAGCACGAGACACTCATACAAAACATGCAAAAATGTGAGCAGATCGGACTGATGCTCTATTCACAGAAGAGCGACTACACCTTCGACATGGCCTATGCCTGCCAGGAGGCCACCAAACTGCACACACAACTCATGGCGAGCAACCGTATGCCCTTTGACAAAATCAAGAAGCGCATCGAGCAGGAGATAGAGCGATACGATGCTCTCATCCTCTCGCTCAAGCAGCTGCCACCCGTGGAGAAGGACCACGAGGAGGAGGTGCTGACCGAAGCCGACACCATACTGATGCAGGCCATGGACAGTCTGCAGGCTGCCACCGACAGCATCAAGCAGGCGGGAGGCGACACCATTGCTGCTATGACCTTTGTGAAGCAGCCCGACATGAAGGAGGACTCGGAGCCCAACGAGCCCTATCTGCTGACCGACCTGCAGCGCAAGCAGCGCAAGGAGTGCCTCGAACTGGCCGAGGCTATCCGCAACAATATGGTGGACTTCCTGGAGAAACTGACCAACGACAACCTCTACTACGAGAGTGTGCACAAGAAGGCTGAGGATCTCTATAAGTTTGCACAGACACGCTACGGAATACTGCAGCAGAACATCTTTGTGAATGGTGGCAACAACTACTTCCACATCCTCTCCAACATACGTCAGTACACCCTGCTGGCCGGCAGCGATGTGGGGTCGAAGTACAGAGCATTTGAGGGCAAGGAGAGAGACTTCAGTCAGTGGCGTGGTGTCAATGTGGTCTTCATCAGTCTCTTCACCCTTATCTATCTGGCCATAGCGCTCGTAATCAGCTATATCACCCTGCGTTGGCTGTTGCCTAAGAGTTGGCGCAGCAGAGACTTTAAGTTGAAGCGCCGCATGCTCAACAACGTGGTGGGCATCGCCCTCTTTGGCGTCATGGTGATGGTGGCGCGCCGTTATGTCACAGACAATGCCCTTGTCACCATGGGCACAGGTCTGATGGTGAGCATGGCGTGGATACTCGAGGCCATCTTCCTGAGTCTCTACATCCGTCTGCGCGGCTCGGAGATGCTGCATGCTGCCAAGGTATACTCGCCCCTGATGTGCATCGCCATCGTCATTATCCTCTTCCGCATCGTATTGATACCCAACAGTCTGGTCAACCTCATACTGCCACCCATCATGCTCTGCGTGACGCTCTGGCAGATACTCATCACCAGCAAGGCCCGCAAGGGGCTCGGCCAGATCGATGCGGCCCTGGTGTATATCACCACGCTGACCATGACCGTGACCTGCATCACCACATGGATCGGCTACACGCTGCTGGCTGTGGAGATCATGCTCTGGTGGATATTCCAGCTCGCTGCCATACAGACCATCGTGTGCATCTATGATATGATGGAACTCTTTGAGGTGCGCTTCCTGGTGAAGAGCCTCAAGCCCGCTCTCTATCAGGCTCAGAAGGAGGGCAAGGACGTGAGCAGCGAGGTCGACCAGCTCATCGCCAAACTCAAGCACGGCGACTATATCAGCAAGACGTGGCTCTACGATTTCGTCAAGAAGACCGTTGTGCCCATCCTGGCCGTGGGTAGCGTGCTGACGAGCATTGCCTGGACGGCAGACATCTTTGAGATGAGGGCCATGTGCAAGGAGGTGCTTATGACTTACTTCATCGACGAGCCTAAGGTCATCCAGCTCTCGCTCTTCAAGATATGCGTGGTGGTGAGCTCCTACTTCATCTTCCGCTACATCAACTATCTGACACGCAGCATCTACCGCAGTGTGCGCAAGGCTAACCTCGACGACACTCAATCGTATAACGGCACCCTGGCCAAGAACGTGGTGGCAATCCTCGTGTGGGGTTCATACTTCGTATTCTGCCTCGTCTTCCTCCGCGTGCCGGGCGAGGGCATATCGATGATCACAGCGGGTCTGGCCACGGGTCTGGGTTTTGCCATGAAGGACCTCCTGGAGAACTTCTTCTATGGCCTCTCGCTCATGACAGGACGACTCCACGTGGGCGACTACATCGAGTGTGACGGCATACGCGGCAAGGTGGAGAGCATCACCTACCAGAGCACACAGATCACGACGATGGATGGATGTGTCATCGCCTTCCTCAATTCCGCCTTGTTTAGCCAGAACTTCAAGAACCTGACCCGCAACCACCGCTACGAATTGCTAAAGATACCCGTGGGAGTGGCATACGGCAGCAATGTGGACGAGGTGCGCAAGATGATACTCGAGGACATACAGCCTCTCTGCCAGAGCGAGGGCTCTAACGGAATGCCTATCACCAGTCCTGATACTCAGGCCTCCGTGGTATTCAGCGACTTTGGCGACAACAGCGTAGACCTGCTGCTCTGTGTGTGGGTGCTCGTAGAGGACTGTGCCTCATTCCGTGCCCGTGCCCGTGAGACTATCTACAACACGCTCAATGCGCACAACATCGAGATACCATTCCCACAGCGCGACATCTATGTGCGCAGCCTGCCCTCAAAAGACTGACTGACATGACCGCTAACGATTCACATAGCTTTGCGCTCTACAGACTGCCCGACCATGAGGAGATCATTCTCGTGGAGCAAGATAAAGATACTCCCGCATGCCCGCTCGCCCCTCCCCTCGAGGGACTGAGCGGTTTTGCGTTGGCACCCTTTCGTCAAGACGACGCACACCCAGCCCTGATCATCAGGGCCGACAAGGTGAGAGAATGGAAGCAGGAGGGCATTTCATGCGATGAAATGAAAAAAAATAAGCCTAATCTAAGGGGCAACAAGGAGGCATACAAGGAGACCTTTGCACCACTCCACAGGGTGCTGCGCGAAGGCAGGATGCAGAAGCTCGTGCTCTCACACACCTTCGAATGTGAGGGTGTTGCCCCCATGAAAGTATTTCAAAGGATGCTGGATCAGTATCCTCACTCCCTTGTTTATATGGCTCATACACCACAGACTGGCCTTTGGATAGGTGCCAGTCCAGAGGTGCTTGTCCGCAAAAACGGCGCATGGTGGGAAACGATGGCTCTGGCGGGCACAAAGCGCCAATCCATCGAAGATTGGGACGCTAAGAACAGACACGAACAGGCTCTCGTGGCAGACTACATCGCCGAGAAACTTGTGCCGCTGAGCGAGGAGGTAAAACAGGAGGGGCCGACCACCCTTCAGACCGGCCTGCTCTATCATCTATGCACGCATTTCGCCTTCCGATGCAGGGACGGAGTAAGGCTCCACCAAGTCATCGATGCCCTCCACCCCACTCCAGCCGTGTGCGGATTGCCCAAGGAGGAGGCCATGCAACTCATCCTCGACTGTGAGCGCCACGACCGTTCGTACTATGCCGGTTATGTGGGCCCCATCAACATCGAGGGCGAGACCTATCTGAATGTAAATATACGATGCGGCAAAGTGGACGGCAATAAGATAACGTGTTTCGCAGGGAGCGGACTGCTCGAGTCGAGCAGTCTGGAAAGTGAATGGGACGAGATTTCACACAAAGCAGCAGCTATAATATGATTGCAGACAACAGACAGATACAGCAACTCCTGGCCTTGCTCCTGGGGCACGGCATCACGGACGTGGTGGTCTGCCCAGGGAGTCGCAACGCACCACTCGTACACTCGCTGGGACAAGTCAAGGGCTTTGCATGCCACCCCGTGACGGATGAGCGCAGCGCAGGCTTCGTAGCTTTGGGCGTGGCTCAGGCCACACATCGCCCCGTGGCGGTGTGCGTCACATCGGGATCAGCACTAGTCAATCTGCACCCCGCCGTGACAGAGGCTTACTACCAGCAGATACCACTCATCGTCATCAGTGCAGACCGTCCCAAGGCATGGATAGGTCAAATGGACGGGCAGACAATGCCTCAGGAGGGGGTATTTGGCAAGATGGTGCGCATGAGCGTTTCTCTGCCAGAGATCCACACCGATACGGATGAGTGGCACTGCAACCGTCTCATCAATGAGGCCTTGCTCGAATGCCGCCACCACGTGGATGGACCTGTACACATCAACGTGCCCGTCAGCGAACCACTCTATGAGTTCCACACCGAAGCGCTGCCTAAGGTCAGAAGGATAAAGCGCGTGGATGGACGCAGGAGAGAAGCTATGGAGCAATTGTTCGAGAAGATGAATGAAAAATGCCTTATCATCATAGGCCAAAACGCCCATTCCATCGACGAAAATACCCTTCCTACCATCCATGAGTATGCAGCGATATTGGGCGAATCTCTCAGCAATCTGCACCTCCCCAATATCGTAGTGGGCAACCTTGACACTATCTGTAAGCATATCATCGACAAGCACGATGAGCGTTTCACCCCCGAGGTAGTCATTACGCTGGGGGGCCACGTGGTGAGCAAGCAACTCAAGTTGTTTCTCCGCAGCGTGAAGCCTCAGCAGCATTGGCACGTGGATGCGGAGGGTAAGGTGGTTGATCTCTTCCAATGCCTCACACACGTCGTTGAGATGAAAACTACTGATTTCATCGAGGAATTGACGAATTATATACGTCGCGAAGGTCTCTACTCTGTCTATCCCGAGATGTGGGAAAACGAGATGAGAATGAAACGAAATGGAACACTCAGCGAAGTGGAAGAGGTGGTGGGCGAATTGATAGCCAACCTGCCCGAGGATAGTGTGGTGCATCTGGCTAACAGCAGCGCAGTGAGATATGCCCAAAAAATACCATTCCATCGCACAATACGCGTATGCTGCAACCGTGGCATCAATGGCATAGAGGGTAGCATGAGCACGGCTGTGGGCTATGCGATGGCTTGCCCCCAGAAGGAGAATTACCTCATTATAGGTGACCTGAGCTTCTTCTACGATCAGAATGCGCTATGGAACACCCACCTGCCTGCCAACCTACACATCCTGCTGCTCAACAGCGGGGGGGGCAGGATATTCGACACGCTGCCCGTGCCCAACGACAAGGAGACACGCGAGATGGTTTGCGCCCTGCACCACACATCGGCCCGACATGCCTGTGAGCAATATGGCATCACCTATCTCACCGACGTCTGTATCGAGACATTCATACACACCCAAGGCCCTACATTATTAGAAATACAACAATAGTCTATGAGAAACTGGAAAACAATCAAGGAATACGAAGAGATTCTCTTCGATGAATGGAACGGCATCGCCCGTATCACCATCAACCGCCCCCATGTGCGCAACGCCTTCACACCCCGCACCACCTGGGAACTGAGTGACGCCATGTACTACTGCCGCGAGGCTGCCAACATTCGCGTGGTGGTGCTGACCGGTGCCGACAGTCCCCGCAAGGAGGGCCAAAGCGACGAGGAGTGGATGGCTACCAATGCCTTTTGTGCAGGTGGCGACATGAACGTGAAGGGCCGAGGCGGCTATATCGACAAGGGCGGTATACCCCGACTGAGTGTGCTCGATGTGCAGAAGCAGATACGCAGCATACCCAAGCCCGTCATTGCTATGGTCAACGGTTTTGCCGTAGGCGGCGGCCATGTGCTCCACGTGGTATGCGACCTGACCATTGCTGCAGACAACGCCAAGTTTGGCCAGACGGGACCGAAGGTGGGCAGTTTTGATGCAGGTTTCGGCAGCAGTTACCTGGCTCGCATTGTAGGCCAAAAGAAGGCCCGCGAGATATGGTTCCTCTGCAAGCTCTACACAGCCCAGGAGGCTCTCGACATGGGACTTGTCAACAAGGTGGTGCCCCACGAAAGACTGGAGGACGAGGTGGTGGAATGGGCCGAAACGATGATGAAGCGCTCACCCATTGCCCTGCGCATGATCAAGGCTGGCCTCAATGCTGAGCTCGATGGTCAAGCTGGTATTCAGGAACTGGCCGGCGATGCCACGATGCTCTACTACTTCAGCGACGAGGCGCAAGAGGGTGGGCGTGCCTTCCTCGAGAAGCGTGAACCAAACTGGGGCGATACCTACATCCCCTAATCACTGACTGTTTTATTCATGAAATACGATAAAAGGCCGAGTCCGGCCTTTTGTCATAATGGGACCATACTGATATGGACTACACTATCAATCATCACACTCTTCACTTCAAGCGCCCTGCCGGTACATCACGCGGGGTGTATACCACCCACGATGTCTGGTATGTAACCCTCACAGAGGGCAATCATAGCGGCAAGGGCGAGTGTGCTCCCCTACCCGACCTATCGTGCGATTCCCTGCCCGACTACGAGGAGTATCTCCATGCTGCTTGCCGTCTGACCTGTCAGCTGGAACGCATCCCCTACGACCACCTTGCTGACTACCCCAGCATCCTATTCGGTCTTGAATGCGCGATGCGGGGACTGGAGGAGAGTAAGGGGCTGCTAAGCATCAACGAAGGTGAGCAAAACTTCCTCGACGGCAAGGTGGGTATACCCATCAACGGACTGATATGGATGGGAACGTACGAGGAGATGAAGGAGCGCATCGAAGAGAAACTCTCTGATGGGTTCCGCTGTGTAAAACTCAAGATTGGAGCCATCAATTTCTCCGATGAAATAGCACTTATTCGTCGTATTCGCCAAGACTATGACGCAGAGACGATACAGCTACGCGTGGATGCAAACGGGGCTTTCCAGCCCGGCATGGATGCCAGGGAGAAACTGCAAGAACTGGCCCAATACGACATCCACAGCATCGAGCAACCTATCCGACAGGGGCAATGGCAAGAAATGGCCCGTCTGTGTGCCTCGACACCTCTCCCCATAGCCCTCGACGAGGAACTGATAGGCGTCAACAAGTCAACCAAGAAGGCAGCTCTGCTCGATGCGATACGCCCCCAGTACATCATCCTCAAGCCCTCGCTCCACGGAGGACTGCGCGGGTGTGAGGAATGGATCACTCTGGCCGAAGAGCGCGGCATAGCGTGGTGGGCCACGAGTGCCCTGGAGAGCAACGTCGGCCTGACATGGATAGCACGCTGGTGTGCATCTCATGCCCCCACCCTACCTCAGGGCCTCGGCACAGGACTGCTCTACACCAACAACACACAGGCCCAGACCATCACTCGTGGCGACGAATTGTGGAGTTTGTAGATTCCCACCAACAACGATGCAAAAAGAGCATACATGCTACTGCGACAGGACCTATATGCTGCGGTGACAGAACGCATAGTCTGCGAGTCTGGACTATACGTGCTACGAGACCTGGATGTATGTGGTGCGTAGCCTCCACAACCTGGGTTCTACACCTATATCAATAGCCCACATATAAGGGTGAGAACAGATACAAACAGCGGACCACACACTAAGATGAAATTACCTTGGTGTGTGGTCCGCTTTATTATATATGGTAGAAACCTTAGTTGCCTGGAGTCTGAGGCGTGAGACCTAACTTCTTGGCCTCCTCGAGCATGAAGGCAAAGGCGGCATCGTGCTCGTTGGGAATCTGACTCTCCCAGATAGCGTCCTTGACAACCTGTTTCAAGAGGCCAATCTCCTTGCAGGGACGGAGGTTGAAGGTAGCCATGATCTCCTCACCAGTGATGGGATTTTGCCAGGTGCGGTAGTTGTCGCGGGCCTGGAGGTCGACGAGCTTCTCGCGCACGAGCTGAAAGTTGTCGAGAAAGTGCTGCTTCTTCTGTTGATTCTTGCTGGTGATATCGCCCTCGCAGAGTGTCATGAGATCATCGATATCCTCACCAGCCTCGAAGAGGAGGCGACGCACCGCGCTGTCTGTCACCTCATCGTCGGCTATGGCAATGGGGCGCATGTGGAGGCTGACAAGCTTCTGCACATACTTCATACGCTCATCCATAGGCAGTTTCATACGGCGGAAGATGTCGGGCACCATCTTGGCTCCGATATAGTTGTGGTTGTGGAAGGTCCAGCCAATGGTGGGTTCCCAACGCTTGCTGCGGGGCTTTCCGATGTCATGGAGGAGGGTGGCCCAGCGTATCCAGAGCGCCCTCTCCTTGTCCCAATCAGCTGTGGCACGTGCCACATTGTCGAGCACCTCGAGGGTGTGGTAGAAATTGTCCTTGTGAGCGCGGCCATTGCGTACCTCCACGCCCTCAAGAGCAGCCAGCTCGGGGAAGATGAGAGGCAGAAGGCCTACCTGTGAGAGCTCCACAAACCCACGGCTTGGCACGGGTGCGAGCATAATCTTGTTGAGCTCGTCGATGATGCGCTCAGCAGAGATAATCTTGATGCGCTCTGCATTGCGACACAGAGCATCTGCCGTCTCGGGCTCTATCATAAAGTTGAGCTGTGTGGAGAATCGCACACAACGCATCATACGGAGAGGGTCGTCAGAGAAAGTGATATCGGGATCGAGGGGAGTGGCTATGATACCATCCTCGAGGTCGAGGATGCCATCGAAGCGGTCCACGAGTTCGCCGAAGCGGGCCTTGTTGAGACAAACAGCCAGGGCATTGATGGTGAAGTCACGGCGGTCGAGGTCGTCCTCGAGGGTGCCATCCTCCACGATGGGCTTACGCGAGCCACGGTTGTAGCTCTCACGACGCGCACCCACGAATTCTACTTCGGTCTGGCGCCACTTGACCTGTGCCGTGCCGAAGTTGCGGAACACGTTGACATAGGCGCCCTTGCCGAGGCGTTTGCCCAAGGCCTGAGCCACCTCGATGCCACTACCTACCACCACCACATCGATGTCCTTGGAGGGGCGCTCGAGGTAGAGATCGCGCACATAGCCGCCCACCACATAGCACTCCACACCCAGCTCGTCGGCCGTCTCGCCAATGAGGTGGAAGATGGGAGCCTTGAGCAGGTCCTGCATCTGCTGTAATGATATATTTCGCATTGTGAGTTTTTTAAGGGTAATTAAGGGTTGAAAGGGTGGGGGTAACTCGCTTCGCTCGTGGAGTTAAAAGGACAACATGCAACAATGGTATCCTTTATTACTCTTTTCACTCTTACCAAAATTTATTGGTATCTGGGTTGTACTCCATACCTATAGAACCTAAAGTGGTCTCGATGACTTCGCGATTGATGTTCATGTCATCACAGAGCTCGTCGAGCGAGCTGTATTGATCGCGCAACTTCATGTTGATGGTGCTCATCAGCATGAAGGGGTCTGAGGGCAACTGATCCGTTATCATAGTCCGAAGAGGGGAAGGATGAAACGACGGATATCATTGCCAAAGGCCAAGAGCATGAGACCAATGAGGAAGGCCATACCGATATACTGCAAGATGACCTGTGCACGCTCGTTGGGCTCGTGGCCAGTCACCTTCTCATACATCAGCATGACAATATGTCCACCATCAAGACCGGGAATGGGCAGGATATTCATCACTGCGAGGATAATGCTGATGAGGGCTGTGAGATGCCAGAAGCGTAGCCAGTTCCATGTCTCAGGGAAGATGCTACCGATGGTGACAAACGAGCCTACGCTCTCAGCGCCCTTCTTTGAGAAGAGATACTTGAGGTCGGTGACGTAGGAAGCCAGTGTCTGCCATCCCGTCTTGAAACCAGCTGGGATACAGCTGAGGAGTGAATAGTCGATGTGCTGGAAGGTATAGTCTGTGGCCAGGCTTGTGCGTGTCACGCCCATCTTGTAATCCTTGTCGAGAGTCAGAGAGATGGTGTCGCGCTCAGCCTTGTCAGCAGAAGCGAGTACCATCTGCATGGTGCGCATCTTGGCACTGTCGGCAGGTGTGGTGTGGACGGCCAGATACTCGCTGCGACGCAGCATGATAGAGTCGAAGTCCATCCATGTGGCACAGTCCGTGCCGTCGATGCCTACAATCATGCTACCCTTCTTGATGCCTGCCTCTGCTGCGGGGGTACCCTCGAAGACAGAGTCAATGCATGCAGGCACATAAGGCATGACGTAGGGAGGCATCATATCCTGGAATTCCACCAGATTCATGTGGTCGGGACGCTGAGTGACTATCACCTCCTTGCCCTCACGCAGCACGGTGACCTCTGTGGCATCAGAGAGACCACGCATAATGGTGGCGAGGTCATAGTACTCGATGGTCTTGCCATCGAAGGCCACGGGGATATCACCATTGCGGAATCCTTGTTTCTGTGCCTCGGCATTAAACTGGAAGCCGTGCTTCATGTCACGGATTGGCAGCACGTTCTCACCCCATGTAAAGGCAATGGCGCAATAGATGACTACGGCTGTGATGAGATTCATCAGCACACCACCAAACATCACCCAGAAACGGTGCCAGATGGGGTGATTCATAAAGAGTTGCTCAGGGTGCTCATCCTTCTTGTGCGCCTCGCGCTTCTCCTCTGTGGTGGTCTCATCGACCATACCGGCTATCTCGCAATAGCCGCCGAGGGGAATCCATCCTATACCATACTCCGTCTCATTCTTCTTGAAACGGGGGAACAACTTCGTGAACCACTTGTCGCGGGTAGAGAAGAGATGAAACTTCCAATTGAAGAACATGTAGAAACGCTCCACACGAATGCCAAAGAGGCGTGCGAAACCAAAATGTCCGCCCTCGTGGAGCAGAACGAGAAGACTAAGGCAGCAGATGAGCTGCAATGCTTTGATACCTATAAGTTGAAAATCCATATTTATTACGAAAGGGGCCACTCGATTCAGGGGGCCCCATTCCTGTTCTCCTCACGGAGAGTGTTGATTATAACAATTCCTCAGCCACTCGGCGTGCCTCAGCATCGCAGGCGAGGTAGTCCTCAAGAGTGGGCGTCTTGATAAATGGCACACGCTCGAGGGTCTTCTCGATGATGGCGGGCATATCGAGGAAGCCACATCGCTCCTGACGGAAGGCCAGGTTGACTATCTCATTGGCCGCATTGACCACACAGGCTGCATTGCCGCCACGCTCTATCGCCTCGTAGGCAAGGGCCAGACAGCGGAAACGCTCCATATCGGGTGCCTCAAAGGTGAGATCTTGCATCTTGTACCAATCGAGACGATCGAAGCTGCTCTTGAGGCGATAGGGATAAGAGAAGGCCAACTGAATGGGCACTCGCATGTCGGGCACACCGAGCTGGGCCTTGACAGCACCATCAGCATACTGCACTGCACTGTGGACCACACTCTGGGGATGCACCACCACCTGTATGCGGTCAGCCTCCACCCCAAAGAGCCACTTTGCCTCGATAACCTCGAAGCCCTTGTTCATCATCGAAGCACTGTCGATGGTTATCTTGGCGCCCATATCCCAGTTGGGATGCTTGAGGGCCTGTGCGGGTGTGACCTTGGCCAACTGCTCGAGCGAGAACTGGCGGAAGGGACCACCACTGGCGGTGAGAATAAGTTTCTCTACCTCACTGTGCTCACCCATCATGCTCTGGAAGATGGCACTGTGCTCACTATCCACGGGGAGAATAGGCACACGATGCTTGATGGCAAGGTCGGTGATAAGTTCACCAGCCACCACGAGTGTCTCCTTGTTGGCCAGGGCGATGGTCTTGCCAGCCTCGATGGCGCTGATGGTGGGGCGCAGCCCTGAGAAGCCTACAAGAGCAGTCAAGACCACATCCACGGGTTCGGCCTGTACCACCTGGCAGAGGGCATCTGCACCGGCATATACCTGGATGGGCAAGTCGGAGAGAGCCTCATTGACCTTATCGTAGAGGCGCTCATCAGCTATCACCACCATGGCGGGCTGATACTGACGAGCCTGCTGTATGAGCAGGTCAGCCTGGCTATTAGCTGTGAGCACATAGGCCTCATACAAATCACTGTGTTCGGATATAACCTGCAGGGCCTGCTGACCAATGCTGCCTGTAGAGCCTAAGATGGCTATTTGTTTTTTCTTGTCACTCATAGATAATTGTTGTTAGTTTTCGAGAGCGAGGTATGGTCATTCGAGCAGTCCTTCGGGCAGACGCATCGTGATGCTACGATTAGCATGATCGATATCTACGATAAACTCCTCTGCTGCGGGAATGAGTACATCGCCCACCTCGAAGAGCACATTCTGGGTGGTATCATCCACACGGTCGATGACGCCCAACTCGCCTGCCTCCTCGTCCACAACGGTGAAGCCCGTGAAATAAGCCAGCGTGTAGTCCTCGGGCTCATCCTCGGGGGTAAGGGCAAAGGGGAAGAATACCTCCGCGCCGGTCAGTTCGCGCACAGCCTCTACGCTGTCGATGTCCTGAAACTTGAGCAGCGCAGACTGCTGGCCCCTGAAGCGGTACTCCTCGAGGAAGAAGGGCACGAGTATGCCATCAATACTGAGCACGAGATAGTCACTCTCTACCCTATCCCACACATCGTCGGTAAAGGCAAAGCCTATCTCACCGTGCACACCATGAGGCTTGCCCAGTACACCTATTTTATATACATCCTGTTCTGCTATCATTCCACACGTCGGATATTGGCACCCAGGGCATTGAGGCGAGCCTCGATATTCTGGTAGCCACGGTCTATCTGGTTGATGTTGTCGATGGTGCTTGTGCCCTCAGCGCTCATGGCTGCTATCAGGAGAGCGATACCGGCACGGATATCAGGACTTGTCATGCGGCCAGCACGCAGTCTGATTTGCTTGTCGTGGCCCACCACCACAGCTCTGTGGGGATCACAGAGGATAATCTGAGCGCCCATGTCGATGAGTTTGTCGACAAAGAAGAGTCGGCTCTCGAACATCTTCTGATGAATCAAGACGCTACCCTTAGCCTGGGTAGCCACAACGAGCAGCACGCTCAGCAGGTCAGGTGTCAGACCGGGCCATGGTGCATCGCTTAGAGTCATAAACGAGCCATCGATGAAGGAGTCTATCTGATAGTGGTCCTGACGGGGAATGTAGATATCGTCACCCTCGTGGATGAGTTCGATGCCAAGACGGCGGAAGGTGTAGGGGATGATGCCGAGCTGCTGATAGCCCACATCCTTGATGCGTACACCATTGCCCACCATGGCAGCCACTCCAATAAAGGAACCCACCTCGATCATATCGGGCAGGATACGATGAGTAGCACCATGAAGCGAGTCTACGCCCACAATAGTAAGCAGATTGCTTGCTATACCGCTGATGTTGGCACCCATGGCATTGAGCATGTGGCAGAGCTGCTGGATATAGGGCTCGCAGGCCGCATTGTAGATAGTAGTCGTGCCCTTGGCCAAGACGGCAGCCATGACGATGTTGGCAGTACCGGTTACCGAAGCCTCGTCGAGCAACATATAGGTACCCGTAAGGCCATTGGCCTGAATATCAAAGATGCCACGCTCTGCATCATAGCAGAACTCAGCTCCGAGCTTCTGGATACCCAGGAAGTGAGTGTCGAGACGGCGGCGGCCTATCTTGTCGCCACCAGGTTTAGAAACCATGGCTCTGCCAAAGCGGGCCACCAGAGGACCAATAAGCATGACGCTGCCACGCAGACGGCGGCAACGCTCCAGGAACTCATCACTCTGAAGGTATTCGATATTGACGTGGTCGGCCTGGAAGGTGAAGTCACCCTCACCATTCTTCTCCACCCTGACGCCGATATCCTTGAGGAGCTTTATCTGATTGTTGACATCAGATATATCAGGTATATTCTTGATTCTTACAGGCTCGCTCGTGAGGAGCGTAGCACACAGCACCTGAAGCGCCTCGTTCTTGGCACCCTGAGGTCTGATCTCACCCTGCAGTTCGTGACCGCCTTCGATAATAAATGAAGCCATTATATTGAGGTTATGAGGTTTTGAGGTTGTTTGGTGTTGAGGTGTTGAGGTTTTAGGTGTTGAGGTTTTAGGCAGAAGCCCTACAACCTCGAAAGCGAAGCGACCTAAAACCTACAACCTTTATTCAGGTATGAGGCTCACTTTTTCTTTTTCTTCTTTGCCATACCTGCAGAGAGGGGGGTGGCATCAACCTTGGCAAAGGTGAACTCATTGGGAATCATGATGCGGCCGTCAGTATAGCGTGCCATGTCATTTACCACCTTATTCTCGTCCATCGCATTACGGTTCCAATCACACAGACTCTGCTTCATACGATTGGCCAGCACACCCATCAGTTCATCGCGCTCCTGGCTATCGGGCATAGAGGCCAACTCTTGGACAGAGCGCTCGAGCAGTACGCCATACTGACGCTGATAGATACGATTTTTGGGATACGAGAGTCTGGCTGGTTTGGTGCCATCATCATCCATGCGAGTAATCTCATAGGGGTAATCGACATCAAGTTGGTAGTCCGACATGTAGGCCAAATGGTCCCAGAGACTTTTGTAGAGTTCCTCGTTGTCATTGTCGGCCGACATATTGGCCATCACCTCGATGATGGTCTCAGCACAATGCTGGCGCTCCGCTCTGTCCTCAATGGAGAGGGCGATGTCAATCATCTCCTGAATGCCGCGTCCATACTGAGGCATGAGGAGTTTCTTGTTTTGGGTATTATATGCGGGTAAATTCACCTTCGTTGTAATATTGATAATTAACAAATAAAATTGGGGAAGGAAGGACGTCTGTAGCGGTAAGTGACCAAAACGTCACCGCTACCTAAGCCAAGGGATTCTTCGACTTGATGGCCACAAACTCCTTGAGATAGAAGGGCTCAAAGTAGGCCATATCGGCAAACTGCTGACGTGCCATAGCCTGTTCGGCCAAGGGATACATATTTTTGGCCAGAGGCAGGATGCCATCGATGAAGTGTGCATTCGGATGAGTAATCACCTCCTTGCACTTGGCCGCTCCGTCGCCAAAGAAATAGACGGGGCCCTGGTCGAGATACTCCTTGTAGGTATCTGCATCCACGATGTCGGCCTGAATGTCACGTACGGGGTGGAGGGCTCGGTTGTAGACCGCAGCATAGACCTCCATGCGACGTGCGTCTATCATGGGCACAAGGAGAGCCTCATCGGGCAGTTCGTCGTGCCAGAGGAGAACGGGCACACAAGCAAGTTTGAGAGTAGGGATGGCTATCAGCGGTATCTGATGACCATAGCACACGCCCTTGGCCATCGACACACCGATGCGCAGACCGGTGTAACTGCCGGGGCCCTCGCTGACTGCCACGGCATCGAGGGGGATGGCATGGCTGTTGGCAAAACTCAGAGCCTCCTCGACAAACAAGCCACAGTTGACAGCATGCTGAGGACCATTGTCATCAGCCTTCTCGAATATCAACTGGCCGTCCTGACTCAGGGCCACAGAGCACACCGTGGCACTGGTCTCTATATGGAGAATACAAGACATATTTTTATTTAATCCTTATTTTTCGCCACAAAAGTAATATTTTCCGAGAAATTTTAGGTACTTTTGCCGCAATTAGTTTTGAAAAAAAGAATGATACAATCAATGACAGGCTACGGAAAGGCATCTTCCGTGTACCAAGACAAGAAAATTACAGCTGAAATTAAATCGCTTAACAGCAAGGCACTCGACCTCAGCACACGCATCACTCCCGCCTATCGCGAGAAGGAGATGGAGGTGAGAGGTATGGTGTCGAAGGTGGCCCAGAGAGGCAAGGTTGAGTTCGCACTCTGGATAGAGCGCGACGAGGCCAGCGAGGCCACTCCCATCAATGGCAAACTACTCCGTCAGTACTACAACGAGATTATGGAGGCATGCAACGAGCAGGGTCTGCCTCAGCCCGCAGATGTGTGGCCACTGCTGATGCGTATGCCCGACGTGATGAACCGCAACGACTCACGCGAGGAACTGACCGACGAGGAGTGGCAGGTAGCCCGCGCCACCATAGAGGCAGCGCTCGAGCAGTATGTGAAATTCCGTACTCAGGAGGGACTTGCCCTGCAGAAGAAGTTCGAGGAGAAACTTGACAACATACAGCAGCTCCTCGCCAGCATCGAGCCCTACGAGAAGGGCCGCACCGAGAAGATACGTCAGCGCCTCCTCGATGCCCTCGAGGCCATCCCCGAGGTGGGGTACGACAAAAATCGCCTCGAGCAGGAGATGATCTACTACATCGAGAAACTCGACATCAACGAGGAGAAGCAGCGCCTCACCAATCACCTCAAATACTTCCGCGACACCATGAACGATGAGCAGTCACAGGGCAAGAAGCTCGGTTTCATCGCTCAGGAGATGGGACGCGAGATCAACACCACCGGCAGCAAGAGCAACCAGGCTGAGATGCAAAACATCGTGGTGATGATGAAGGACGAACTCGAGCAGATCAAGGAGCAGGTCCTCAACGTGTTGTAATGACTCATAAGCTAATTAGACCTATTAGCCATATTAGACCAATTAGACATATTAGACCAATTAGGCCAATTTGCCCAATCAGACAATGAAAGGAAAATGCATTATATTCTCTGCTCCAAGTGGCAGTGGCAAGAGCACCATCGTACAGTATCTGATGCAGCACGAAGATCTGCGTCTGAAGTTTAGCATCAGCGCCACCAGCCGTGCCCCACGCGGCAGCGAGCAGCATGGCGTGGAGTATTTCTTCCTCTCCGACGCGGAGTTTCGCGACCACATCCAGAAGGGTGACTTCCTGGAGTATGAGGAGGTCTACGGAGGCAGCTTCTACGGCACCCTCAAGAGTCAGGTGGAGGAACAACTCGAAGCTGGCTACAACGTGGCCTTCGACATCGATGTCAAGGGTGGTCTGAACGTGAAGAAATACTATGGCGACAAGGCACTGAGTGTCTTCATTCAGCCCCCCTCTGTGGAGGAACTGCGTCGCCGCCTCATCGGTCGTGGCACAGAGACCATGGACAAGATAGAGATGCGTCTGGCCAAGGCAGAGGAGGAACTCAGCTATGCCCCCCACTTTGACAAGGTAATTATCAACGACGACCTCGCTACGGCACAGGCCGAAGCGCTGCAGGTCATCACAGACTTCCTGGTAAAATGAAGACGCGCAACAACCTCCTCCTGGCCCTCATCCCCCTCGCAATAGGAGTAGGATGCAGTTTGATGGGCCACACCACCCTCAGTACCATCTTCCTGGTGGCGGGCGTGTGTGCCCTGGTCTACACCTTCAACAAGCGCCGCACCATTCGCCGCAAGCGTTTCCGCCACGTGTCGTGGGACGGCAAGCAGGTGAAGAAAGAAGCATAATTCCCTCCCAGCCTAACAGACTATGATTGTAACAGGTATCTACGGCGGTTCGTTCAACCCCATACACATAGGCCACACCTCCTTGGGTGTGGCTCTTTGTAAACAGAAACTGGTGGATGAACTCTGGTTTCTGGTTTCACCCCACAACCCCCTTAAGGAGAATGCCTCACTCATGGCCGATGCGCTGCGTCTGCATCTGGCCAAGCTCGCAGTGGACGACATCAAGCGAGAGCATGGAGCCGAGGTGCACCTCGGCGTGAGCGACTTTGAGATGCACCTGCCCAGACCATCTTACATGGTGGACACGCTGGCCAAATTGCGCGAAGCCTATCCCGAGCGCGAGTTCGTGCTCGTCATCGGAGCCGACAACTGGTTAGACTTCCACAAGTGGCGAGAGCCCGACACCATCATGGCACACCATCGCATCATCGTCTATCCACGTCCGGGATACGACATCGATGCCTCTACCCTCCCCCAGGGCGTGACACTGGCCAACACACCACTCATCGACATCAGCAGCACAGAGATACGCCAGGCCATAGCCAATGACCCCAACTATGACGGGCACGGACTGCTGCCCTCGGTATGGAAAGCCTTACAACAATAAATCCTCCCCACTATGAAACATCTGACAGTCTGCACCGCCACACTCCTCGCGTGCACGTCCACCTTTGCTCTCTCGCCCAAGAAGATAGCAGCCTGCAAGCAGAAGGCATGGGCAGAATATGCCGAACAGCTGCACAAGGATGCCACGCTGCAGCTTCCCACCCTTCACCCCCTCAATGATGAAGCGCATACATGGACCCTCCCCATGGGAGACGGCACACAGTGCACCATGCCCTTCTACTACGGCACCAAGGGGAATCGCCCCGAGGCCGGCTATCCTCTCTTCCTCTACATCCATGGTTCGGGCCCCAAGGAGCACGAGTGGAGCACAGGCCTGCGCCTTGCTCAGGCATGGCAGGATAGTCCCTCCATCTATTTCGTGCCGCAGATACCCGACGAGGGGCGTTACCGCTGGTACCAACAGGAGAAGCAGACTGCCTGGGAGGCTCTCTTTCTACGCGCCCTGGCGTCGCCTGATATCGACCCCGAGCGCCTCTATCTCTTGGGCATCAGCGAGGGTGGATATGGGTCGCAGCGCCTCGCCTCTTTCTATGCCGACTATCTGGCAGCAGCTGGCCCCATGGCTGGTGGCGAACCGCTGCGCAACGCCCCTGTGGAGAACCTCCAGCACATCGCCTTCTCGCTGCGAACGGGTGACAAGGACAAGGGTTTCTACCGCGACCTGCTGACGGGCTATACCCGCGAAGCCCTCGACAGCATGACCCAGGCATACCCCGGACAGTACACCCATTGGGTGACCCACGTGGAGGGCTACGGACACAGCATCCCCTACGGCCCCACAGCAGAATGGCTCAAACAGCACAAACGTCAGGCCCGCCCCACCTCGTTCATTTGGGAACAATACCCCATGGATGGCCGTTACCGCTACTCGTGGTACAACCTGGTGGTTCCCGACCAGCTCGATGCCTCTAAGGATGAGCGCCGACGCTACGAGGTCAGCATCAAGGACAATGTGGTGGACATCAAGGTGAGCGAGGTGCACTACGAAGTGACAGAGCTCGACCCACACTGGGGCATCCAGCTCAAGTGCAAGAGGGACTACACGCCCGTGACACCTGAGCATCTCGCAGTCTATCTCGACGACACGATGGTAGACACCCAGCGACCAGTGACGTTGCGCATCAATGGTGAGACCCGCCACAAAGGCAAACTCAGGCCCTCCACTAAGGCCATACACCAGAGCATCACCCTTTGGGGAGATCCTCTCCGTATCTATGAGTACTGCATAGAGGTGTAGGCCGGAATGCCAAGCCAATTCAGACACCCCCTACAAAAAAGGTGACCGCGTGGTCACCTTTTTTTGTGGAAAGTTATAAGTAGAAGTTACTGCTCGCCTCGTGATAGGGCGTGATGAAACCATCACGGAGGCGATAGGCCTCGCCGTAGACTTCGTGGCGGCCATTGCCGTCCTCGATGACGTAGGCACCGTCCATGAGAATGCAGAACTCGTGCCCGATACTGTCGGGATAAGCCAGGTCCTCAAACATACGCAGACCATCGAGGATGACATCGCGCAGATAGTTGTAGTGAGGGATAATCTGTGTGGAGGTCAGTCCGAGTCCGGGGAAGAAGCGCACGTAGTTGGGATCGATGGCCTCACCCTCAAGTTCGGGTATGGAGTAGACCTCTGCAGCACAGTTCATCGACCCCGCACTGATGCCCATGGCCACACCATCGAAACGATAGATGAGGCGGAAGAGATCGATGTCCTGATAGAAGCTATTCTGTGTGGGCACATGTCCTCCCGAGAAGACGATGAAGTCGCTGTTTTGCACGAGCCACTCAGCCTCTCCGGCGGTACGGCGATCGAGGATTTCGAAGGAGTCATACTGCATGCCTGCGAGGTCCATGGCATGACGAATGCCCCAGGCTGCATGCTCCGTGCCGCCCCAGTCATCAGGTGCAGCACTAATAAAGAGACAGCGGGGACAGGGGGGCAAAGCATCCCGCAAACGGTCCAGGAAACCGTTTGCGGGATTAAATCGTCCATCGTCGAGATGGGGGGAACTGGTCAGGAATAGTAACATAGGGGGTGTAGGTTGTGGGTTATAGGTTATAGGTTATGGGGGCCGGGGTTAATTTTTAACAACAGAAAGAACGGAATTATTTATTTCTGTTTTGTTCCGTTGTTAAACCTAAAACCTTAAGAGCGAAGCGACCTAAAACCTCAAGAGCGAAGCGAGCTAATAAGCTAATAGCTAATTCTCAGATTGTAGTACACGGGCTCCTGCTTGATGGTGTACTTCTGCATGGGGCCAGGGCCACACGAGGCATTGCCAAGGCCGCGCAGGGCACCGTCGAGATGGAGATAGATGTAGGGGCGCTTCTGGAGCTGCCACTCGTGCGAGGTGCGCATCAGGTCGTCGTCGGTGTAGCGCGAGGCGCTGAAGTAGATGGGACGGTCTGACTCGATAGTCATGCCCTTGCCCTTGGCATTGCTCAGTGTGACGCTGTACACCTCGTGGTCGCCCATGGTCTGAGGATTGATGTAAGGCTGCGAGTGTGTGTTGGCATCGAATGAGTAGTTGCCATAGAGCACTCCGTCCTTGCGGTCAGGATAGTTCTCCCAGGGACCAAGACCACGGTAGCTGACGTGGTTGTAGGCTGTGTCCACCTGGCAGGCCAGACCGGCACGGTAGAGGCCACCACTGTGGGGAGTGATCTTCACCTTCATGTCGACGATGCCCTGGGGATAGATGCTGTAGGTAATCTCCTGGTCTGCCACACTACCCTTGCGATTGACATGCACATTGAGGCACACCTCATGGGCATCCTCCCAACCGCTGATATTGGTGGCACGGGTGCCCTGGTTAGCGGTGTGTGTCCACTTCACCTCGGCCTTGTCCTCGAGTCCGTTGGCGGCATTGGTCCAGCCACGGTCGTTCTCCACAAAGCGGTGATTGTCGAAGACGAAACCGCCCTGGTCGGCCAGCATCTCCTCGCCCCGGAGGCGAAGGCTGGTGGGACGACCCGTCTGCTTGTCGAAGGTCATGGTGATGCGGTCGTTGGTGCAGCTGATGGTCTGCTCCGTCTCGGAGAACGAGAGTTTGGGAGCCTTCTCATCACGGGCCACCTGGGCCATGCTGGGCTTGTCGAGACGACCCTGCCAGATGGCCACCACGTGGTTCTTGTCTGTGCAGTTGGTCTTCTCGGTATTGAGGATGCGGGCTGTGAGCACGAGGTCCTGGCCACGCTCCTTCTCCACAACCTTGAAGAAGGCGGGATAGAGATCCAGCTGGTAGTCGTCACCGGGCTTCACGTCGGGCAGACGGTAGGTCTTTGTCTTAATGGCCATGCCATCCTTGAGGAGTTCGAACCTGACAGCCATACCTTCGAGGGAGCGGAAGGCATAGTCATTGGTGACCTTGAACCAGACACGGGGCTGTGGTTGCTCGCTCTTCTCGATACGGAGGTCCATCTTGACGTACTGATAGGCAGCCTTGACCTCTGCCAGTTTGGCGGTGTAGTCGCGCTCGGCTGTCACCACGCCATTGCTACAGAAGTTGCCCTGGTGAGGGCCGGGGAAGTCGTATCCGGTGCGGAGGCGCTTGATGCCCTGCTTGAGTTCGAGGGGCTCATAGATGGCCTGGTCCACCCAGTCCCAGATGCAACCACCGATGGTGGCATTGCTCTGCTCCATGCTCTGCATATACTCGCTCAGGTTACCGATGGCGTTGCCCATAGCGTGGGCATACTCGCAGAGGAACATGGGCTTGTCGAGATTGTTAGTGTTGCGGCCCATCCAGTCCATAGAGGGATACATCTTGCTGTAGAAGTCAGAGTAGGCCGAACCGCCATAGTCCTTGTCGATGCGTGTGCCCTCGTAGTGTACGGGGCGCGTGCCGTCGAGGCGGTGAGCCAGTTCGTAGCAGTCCTTGAAGTTAGTGCCTGCTCCGGCCTCATTGCCCAGGCTCCACATGATGACGCTGGGATGGTTGATGTCGCGGGTCACGAGGCGCTCGATGCGGTCACAGAAGGCGGGTATCCACGACTTCATGTACGAGATGCCCTGGTTGGCATGATCCTCGAGGTCGCCCTCGTCGCAGACGTAGAGACCATAGTGGTCAAACATGGCATACATGCGGGCATCGTTGGGATAGTGGCTCGTACGGATGGTGTTGATATTGTTCTGCTTCATCATGGTCACATCCTTGAGCATGCTCTCCACGCTCACGGTGCGACCCGTCACGGGGTCGGTGTCGTGGCGGTTTACGCCCTTGAGCATCACGCGGCGACCATTGACATAGAGCAGCGAACCCTTGATCTCCACCTCGCGGATACCCACCTTGGTGGAGAAGGCCATGCCGGGCTGTACGACCTCCAGTGTATAGAGCGTAGGTTGCTCAGCGCTCCAGAGCTGGGGATTGCTGACCTCAAACTCAGCCTCACCGCCACTCAATGGGCGTGAGGCCATGAAGCGGCCCTTGGGCGAATAGAGGTAGGCCATGGCATCCTTGACCTTGGCATCTACGCTGACCTTGACGGTGGCCTTGCCATCGTGGATGGTGGTCTTGACCACATGGTTGCGGATGCTCTGCTGGGGTACATTATATATATACACGCTGCGGAAGATGCCGCTCATGCGGAACATGTCCTGACACTCGAGGTACGAACCATCGCTCCAGCGATGCACCTGTACGACCAGGCTGTTCTTGCCCTCGGCGAGGTAGGGAGTGAGGTCAAACTCAGCCACGTTGTTGGCGCCCTGGGTGTAACCCACATAGCGGCCGTTCAGCCATACCTGGGCACAGGAGTAGATGCCACCGAAGTGGATGATGGTGCGCTGCTTGTCCCATCCTGCGGGTAGGGTGAAGTCGCGGGTGTAGGTACCCACGGGGTTGATGGCATAGTTCTTGCCGCCGTCGTTGTAGCCGGGGCGAGCCTTGATATAGGGGGGGGTATTGCTGTGGGGATACTCCACGTTGCAATAGATGGGGCGGTCATAGCCCTGCATCTCCCAGCACGAGGGCACGGGTATCTTGTCGCCACCCTCGCCGCGCATGGCCTTGTCGAAGGCGGCCATGTCCATCACGCTGACCTCGCCCGAGAGCGTGGTCACACCGGTCTGGGGCTCGGCGGTGAACCAGAAGTTCCACTCTCCGTCGAGACTCTTATAGAGCGAACTCTTGGGTTGGGTCCATGGGGTGTTGTAGTAAGCCTTGTCGGCACGCATCTCCTTTTGCGAAGCGTATGGCATATAGGTGGCGATACCGGCGAGCTTGTTCTGCTCAAAGATGGTCTCATCCTCCCAGATGGGGCTCGAGATCTTGGGCTTTACCACCTCCTCGATGGCAAACCAGCTCTGGCGGTCCTTAGCGTCCTTGTCGGCTATCATCATGCGGCCATCGCGGAGGGTAAACATCTTCTGCTTGTTATACGACACAATCTGGTAGACCTTCTTGCCCCCCGTCACGGCCTCGTCTACGGGCTGTATGCTCATGAGCGCATTGCCCCACTTGCCGGGAGTGGCGAGCCACTGCAGGAGGTGCTGTATGGCGGGATTGCCGCCTCCGTCGTCAAAGTTGGTGTCGTAGAAGGCACCGCCCACCACGTGCTTGCCCTTCTCCAGGGTCTTGATGGTCCAGTACTGTCCGCGGTTGAGGCTGTCGAGCTGCTCGCCGCGTATGGCCGCATTGTTGCCGCCGTCGTCGCCATTGCCGAGCACCACCTTGGGGTCGGCCATGGAGCGGAAACGATAGGTGCTATTATCGTCCGAACCGAAGAGTGCCGCCTCGCGGATGCTGTACTTCTTGGTGCGGTCAGCCTTGCTCTTGGCATTGGTGGGCACGAAATAGTAGCGTCCGCCGTCAGCCTTTTCGAGTGTGAACTTCTGCAGCTCATCACTACCATTCTCTTCGCCCCACTCGAGGCCCTTGTTGCCCATGCGCAGAGCACGGCCCTTGAAGGGGTCGACAATACACCACGAACCGCTGAGTTCGCGCATCACATACACCTGTCCGTCGTACTCCTTCTCCAGAGGGTCTATCTCATAGAGTGCTCCGCGACGGAATGTCTGTGCCCCGGCCACCGAGGCCATCATAAGGCTAAGCAAGACAAAGAATTTACGCATAAGGGTTTAGTTGTTATAAGCGTTAGTAATAAATCTGTTGTGATATCAGCTTTGTGCATGATATGAAAGGAAATCACCAGGTGTCATCACGCGCATGCCATGCTTGTCGTTGTTCTTGAAATCCCTGGTGTTGAAAGTAAGCAAGAAGTCACATCCATTCTGTATCGCACACTGATACTGTAGGCTATCTTCAAATAAGGCAATATTAAACGTACTCATGGCATTCTGTAATTTAGATGTATGCAAAGATAATGCAATTTTCTGACACTTGCCAAATTATACTCTATAATTCGGCCTACGGAGAACATACGATGTATCCTTCAGGGTGAAAAGTGAAAAGTTCTTCTGCAGGCATAACTCGCTGGTAACATGTTTCTTATAGCCAATGCCCCTGAAGGGGGCTCCTAATATAGCGTAGGGGCTT
>CALZKW010000014.1 GCA_945788095.1 uncultured Prevotellaceae bacterium
AACCTATACCGAGTGATTAACAGTCACTTGCTCGACCTTCGAGCTATATTCCCATTCCTTATAAAAGTGAAGTCGTAGAAATCCTATACTACGGCATTCACTTTGTTGAGCCATCGGGATTCGAACCTGAGCTGTCTGATCCAAAATCAGATGTGCTACCATTACACCATGTCTCATGTATTGTTGGGATACCAGGATTCGCGCTCGGCATCCCAAAGGGTGACGCTTGGCTTGTCCAAGAACATAGAGTTTCTGATCCAGAGTCAGACGTATTGCCCTTATACTATATCCCAATGTGCTTTGTCGTATCAGTATGTCAAAGAACGTTTACATTGTTATAGAGTTTGTAGTCTCTTGTTTTCTATCATCAGAGGTGACTTTTTTCTTTGTTTTCTATATTGAATTTCAGTTCCTTTCTGATTTCGAGTGCAAAGTTAGATAGTCGTTGCGCAATCTTTTTGCGTAACAAAAAAATATATTGTAATTTTGCAGAAATTTCTTGAAAAAGAATGTTTTTATGGGTTTTTCTTCTTGAAAACGTCCTTTTGACATAATAAAACAGTAAAAGATATGCCAGCAAATAAAAATGCCCTTATCCGCTATAAAACGATAGACAACTGCCTGCGCAACCGTTATCGCCGTTGGACACTTGAAGATCTTGTTGATGCTTGTTGTGATGCCCTTTATGACATGGAAGGTATCAGAAAAGGTGTAAGCGTTCGCACTGTTCAAGGTGACATACAGATGATGCGTTCCGACAAACTGGGTTATAACGCACCGATAGTAGTATATGACAATAAATACTATAAATATAGCGATCCGCAATACAGCATAATGGATATGCCGATGTCGCAAAATGACTATGAGGTGATGCAAGAGGCTGTTGATATGCTTCGCGAACTGCAAGACTTCAGTCAGTTTGCTGAGATTTCAGATGTTGTCAGCCGATTGCAGGATAAACTTTCGGTAAGTCAGAAAGCAAGAAAGCCACTTATCCATTTTGACAGTGTACCTGATTTGAAGGGACTTCAGCTCCTTAATCCTTTATATAATATAATAGCGCGTCAGCAGGTGGTAAAGATAACCTATCTGTCGTTCAATGCAAGACAACCTAAGGAGTATATCCTGCATCCATATCTACTAAAGGAATTTCGCAACCGTTGGTTTCTCTTCGGGTCACACTATGAAGATATGAAACTCTTCAATCTTCCATTAGATCGTATCGAAGGATATGAGATAATGCCAGGTCTGCAATATAAAGAGAACCCGGATTTCGATACCGAGCACTTCTTTGATGATGTCATTGGAGTATCAAAGAATATCGGTGACAAAGCGCACCATATTGTAATTGAAGCGTCACCTCAGCAAAGCAAATACATCATAACGAAGCCCATCCATCCTTCACAGCAACTGCTGCAAAGGCAGAATGATGGCAGTTGTACTTTCTCTATAGATGTAGTCATCAACAAAGAACTATACTCCGTACTGATGAGCTATGGGGCTGGCGTCCGCATTCTTGAGCCAAAGAACTCTGCCAAGTATATGGTTGACAACTTGGAATATCTGGTGGAACAATACAGAAAAGGGGACACCGAGTGATGCCCCCTGCTATTATTGTTCGTTGTTCCTACTCTTCGTCTGTAGCCTTGATGTTGATCTTTGGTCTTACAAAGTAAAGGATGTCAACTGTAGGTTCAATTAATCGCACGATTTCCTCCATAGGTTTATATGCCATTGGTGACTCATCAATCGTACCTGTGCAAACCGTTGTTGAATAAACGTCCTTCATACTATCTTGAAAGTCCTCCATCTTCAACTGTATCTTTGCTGCTGTTCGTGAGAGTATGCGTCCTGCTCCGTGTGGTGCTGTATAGTTCCAGTCCTCGTTTGACTTACCTCTACAGATGGCAAGTCCATCACGCATGTTGAAAGGTATGACACAGAGTTCATCTTTATAAGCACGGATGGCACCTTTACGCAACATAGGATGATCCTTGAAGTCAATGTAGTTGTGGGTCGTGTAGATTTCATCAACGACATTGATGTTGAATATCTTCTTTAGGATTGCCTTTATCTTTCTATGAATCATAATATGGTTATATCTTGCATAAGCTTGTGTAATAACCATATCTGATAGATATCCCTTAAGGAATCCTCCTGTGAGATAGTCGGCAATGAAGGTTTCTTCCTTTAATCGGGCTGTAGCTTCAGCAATAAGTCGTCCCCATTGTGTCTTGTCTTTGCATGACGCTTTGACATCTTCTATTATCTTTCTGTTCTCTTCAGAAGACACCTCACGGTTATTCTCGTTTGCTTTGCGCAACCAGTAGGAACAAACCTTTACTCCCAGATTTCGTGAACCACAGTGTGCTGTAAAGAAACCACGACCATCATTTGTCTCTCCATATTCCAGAAAATGATTGCCACCGCCAAGGGAAGGTAACGAGCGATAGAATATATTCGTGTCCATACCGATACGCAAAAGAAACTTCTTTATGAAAGTTTCATCGATAGTATCTACAGGATAGATCATTTCAGGGAAGTCAATCATCACCTGCTTGTATTCCTTATCAAGGAAAGCGAAGAAGTCCTCTCTGTCGATGACCTCCGTCTCATTGATATGAAATCCTGTTGGAATGGCAGCTCCAATAAGTCTTTCAAACTCTGCGTAGCGTGCTTCTGGTACAACGTTATCCAATTCCATAGTTGATACTGTACAGCCAATATCAACTCCCACATGATTGGGATTGACATACTTTCCAAGTGGTGCGGAGAATCCAATGGTGATGCCCTTTCCCATGTGTACATCAGGCATTATACGCACATGCGCTCCTTCAAATGGTCGCTGATTAAGCATTGACTGTATCAGTTCTACAGCTTCATCGTCTATGTTATCGGTAAAGATCTTGCAGTCCTTACAGAATTTTCCTTGTAATTGTTTCATCTTCGTTTCTTTTTTGTTATGCGGCTGCAAAGGTACTCATACGGTATGCAGTATTTTTGCGTAACACGATTTTTTTTATTCAATATCTACTCGAACAAACATATTTCCATCAAACTTGAATACGTTACATTCATCTTTGGAGAGTTTTCCTTCGGATGATGCTCGTGGAATGTACAGCATTCGTTCCTTCTCATCATATCTAATAACGGCCTGCCCTTTTTCCAGATTTGAAGGTGCAATATACTGTACCTCCATACCACAGTCATCAAGGTCATCACCACCTTCATAGACGGTGACAGCAATCTTCTTTCCTTCTTTGATAACAAAAGCATCAACATATTCAGAGTACTTGTTTTCACATATCTTTTCCTGCTTAATTATGTACTGACGATACAAAAATCGACTCAAATAACGACAAAACTCCCCCCCCCACAATGCTGATGAGGGCAACCTCTGAAGGTATACACTCGTCAATCAATATCGTTTACTTTGAATTAAACGATATTCCCTAATTTATAGTGCCAACTAACTCCCGAAACTTAAATCTATTGATATTTTCTACACTCCATATTTACTGCTCATCCAAAAAAAGTTTCGCCTTTACTTGGCTCATATCAAGAAGTTTTCGTAACTTTGCACCCGCATTCCCATGTGGAGCGCATCATTCGCCCTTGGGCAGTGCCAGTGTGTGGTGGCTGCAGGGCGAACAAGTTTAACACATAAATTATTATTTATTATGTACTTAGAGTCAGCTAAGAAAGCAGAGATTTTCGGTCAGTACGGTAAGAGCACTACCGACACTGGTAGCGCAGAGAGCCAGATCGCATTGTTCACCTACCGCATCAAGCACCTCACCGAGCACATGAAGCAGAACCGCAAGGACCACAGCACCGAGCGCGCTCTCACCGGTCTCGTAGGTAAGCGTCGTGCACTCCTCAACTACCTCAAGGCTCGCGACATCAACCGCTATCGTGCTATCGTAAAGGCTCTCGGCCTGCGTAAGTAAGCCGCAGCCCGACACGAAACAGAAAATCAAAGCTGCAGTGAAAACTGTGGCTTTTTTTGTTGACGGCTGTCAACGGAGAACGGACAACAGACAACGGAGAATGGACAACAGACAACGAGCAACAGACTGTAGTCTGCAGTCAAAAAAAACAATAACAGCTGTAGTCCGTAGTCTGTAGTCAAAAAAACTCAAGACAATGCATATACTCAAACGACTTATCCCCGATGTGATCGCGGTGGTGCTCTTTGTGGCCATCAGTATGACCTACTTCTTCGCACCCATTCGCGACGGGAAGGTGCTCACCGGCACCGACCACAATGCCGCTGTGGGAAGCGGACGAGAAATGAAAGAGTACCAGGAGAAGCACAACGGTGAGCGCACCAGATGGACCAACACCATCTTCTGCGGTATGCCCACCTATCAGATGGCTCCCTCCTACCCCAGCACATCCACTCTGAGCACCATAGAGAGCGTCTACAGACTCGGACTGCCCGATGTGGCCGCCTATGTATTCATCATGCTCCTGGGCTTCTACATCATGCTCCGCGCCTTTGACTTCAAGGCATGGATGGCCGCACTCGGAGCCATACTATGGGCCTTCTCAAGCTACTACTTCATCATCATCGGTGCCGGACACATCTGGAAACTCCTCACACTGGCCTTCATACCTCCCACCATCGGTGGCGTGGTGCTCTGCTACAGAGGCAAGTACCTCTGGGGTATCGTCGTGACGGGATTCTTCACCGCCTTGCAGATACTCAGCAACCATGTGCAGATGACCTACTACTTCGGTTTCGTCATGCTCCTCATGGCCCTGGCCTACCTTGTGGAGGCTATCCGACAGAAGCAACTCAAGCAGTGGTGCATGGCTTCGGCTGCTGCACTCGTGGGCGGTGTAATGGGTCTGAGCATCAACCTCTCAAACCTCTACCACACCTATGAGTATAGCAAGGAGACGATGCGCAGCAAGAGCGAACTGACCAGCAAAACCAAGAATGCCGCAGACCAGACCGACAGCGGACTGGAGCGCAGCTACATCACACAGTGGAGCTACGGCATCGGCGAAACATGGACACTGCTCGTGCCCAACACCAAGGGCGGTGCCAGCATCCCCCTGAGCATGAACAAGACGGCCATGAGCAAGGCCAAACCTCAGTACACACAACTCTATCCGCAGGTGGGACAGTACTGGGGCGAACAGCCCGGCACCAGCGGTCCCGTCTACGTGGGAGCCCTCGTGTGCTTCCTCTTCGTCCTCGGTCTGCTCATCGTCAAGGGGCCGATGAAATGGGCCCTTCTGGCAGCCACCGTCCTGAGCGTACTGCTCTCGTGGGGCAAGAACTTCATGCCCATGACCGACCTCTTCCTCGACTGGGTGCCTATGTACGACAAGTTCCGCACCGTGGCCTCCATACTCGTCATCGCCGAGTTTACCATGCCCATGCTGGCCATGCTGGCCCTCAAGCGCATCGTGGACGAACCCGCGATGATGCAGACCAAGGCCTTCACCCGCAACGTGGGCATCAGTCTGGCACTCACCGCCCTGCCCTGTCTGCTCTTCTGTCTCATGCCCGACCTCTTCTTTGGCCCCTACTTCTCCACCTCTGAGCTCAGTCAGCTGCAGCCCATGGTGGCCCAGGGACAGTTGCCCGCCGATGTGCTGGTCAATATAGAGGAGATGCGTCGCCACATGCTCACCACCGATGCGCTGCGCAGCCTCATTATCATCCTCATCGGTGTGGCTACGCTCATGGTCTTCGCCTACGGCAAGATCAAGGCCGTGGTGCTCAGCGGCATCCTCACCGTGGTGTGCCTCTTCGACCTCTGGCTGGTGGACAAGCGCTACATGAACGACGGTATGTTTGAATACCCACGCCCCACCGAGCAGAGCATCCCCATGAGCGAGGCAGACCGCATCATCAAGGAGGACAAGGACCCCTACTACCGCGTGTTGAACCTCAGCAGCAATACCTTCAACGAGAATCAGACGGCCTACTACCACAACAGCATCGGTGGATACCACGCTGCCAAACTGCGCCGCTACCAGGAACTCATCGAATACCACATCGCACCCGAGATGCAGAAGGTGATGGGAGCCATCCAGCAGACTAACGGACACCTGGAGGAGTGCCAGGGCGACTCACTCTTCCCCGTGCTCAATATGCTCAACACCAAGTACCTCATCGTGGGTCTGCAGGACGGCAAACTGCTGCCCGTGGAGAATCCCCATGCCCTGGGCAATGCCTGGTATGTGGACAACCTCAAGGTGGTGGCCAATGCCGACGAGGAGATGGCAGCCCTGGGTAAGACCATGCTCAGCGAGACCCTCGTGGTGCAGCAGGGCGAGGCCAGCAAACTGACCCACAAGGCCAGCGCAGACTCTACGGCCCGCGTACAGCTCACCAGCTATGAGGCAAACCGCCTGAGCTACGAGGCTGACTCAAAATCCGGCGGAGTCATCGTATTCTCGGACATCTACTACCCCGGCTGGACCTGCACCGTGGACGGCAAGGAGGTGGAGATAGCACGTGCCAACTACCTGCTCCGCGCCATCAGCATCGAGCCCGGCAAGCACGAGGTGGTCATGACCTTCGACCCACAGACCATCCACAACACCGAAACCATCGCCTACGCAGCCATGGCCCTCCTGAGCCTCCTCTTCGTAGTCCTTGTGGTGGTGTCGGCGCGTCGCAAAAAGTAGATTTGTAAAGGGCTAATTAGGCCAATTAGACTTATTAGGCTAATTAGCCCTAAAACCCAAAAAGCGAAGCGCCCTAAAACCTAAAACCTAAAAAAATGCAAGTACTGATCGTAAATACCTCGGAGAAGACTGGCGGCGCAGCCATTGCGGCAGGCCGTCTGCTCCATGCCCTCACGAGCCATGGTGTGAAGGCCAAGATGATGGTGCGCGACAAGCAGACAGACCATCTGCAGGTGGTGGAGGCACCACAGAGGCGACTCAACAAACTGCGCTTCACCCTGGAGCGCGGACAGATATACATGGCCAACGGATGCGCCAAGGAGGGACTCTTCGACATCGACACAGGCTGGCGAGGCGTGGACATCACACGGACCAGAGAGTTTCAGGAGGCTGATGTCATCCACCTACACTGGGTCAACCAGGGTTTCCTCTCGCTTCGCGACGTAGAACGCATCCTGCGCTCTGGCAAGCGTGTGGTGTGGACCATGCACGACATGTGGCCTGCCACCAGCATCTGCCACTATGCCGCAGACTGCACAAAATACGAGCAGCACTGCCACGACTGCATGTTGCTCAAGAGTCCCGCAGCCAAGGACCTCTCATACCGCATCTATGAGCAGAAGAAGCGCCTCTACCAGTATGCAGACCGCCTCTCCTTCGTGTGCTGCAGTCACTGGCTCGAGGAACAGGCCCTCAAGAGCGGCCTCATCGGTCATCTGCCCATCACCTGCATCCACAATGCCATCGATGCCCACGTCTACAAGCCCCTCGACAAGATGCAAGCCCGCGAGAAGATGCACCTGCCCAAGGATAAGAAGCTCATCCTCTTTGCCTCACTCAAGGTGACAGACAAGCGCAAGGGCATCGACTACATGCTCGAGGCAGCACGCATCCTCCATGCCCAGTATCCCCACCTCAAGGACCAGCTTGCCTTCGTAGTGATGGGACAGAAGAGCGATATCATCGAGGAGCAGATACCCTTCCCCGTGCATTCGATGGGCTACATCACGCAGACCTCTGACCTGGTGAGCATCTACCAGAGCGCCGATGCCTTTGTCATCCCCTCGCTCTTTGAAAATCTGCCCAACACCATAGCCGAGGCCATGGCCTGCGGTACGCCCTGCGTAGGCTTCGACACGGGAGGCATACCTGAGATGATTGTCCACCAGGAGAATGGCTACGTGGCACAGTACCGCGACTCTGCCGACCTGGCCCGAGGCATCGACCACGTGCTGGCCCACCCCGAGTATGCCGCAGCGGCCCATAGTTATGCCCTCAAGGCCTACGACGAAACCCACGTGGCCAAGGCCCACATAGAGGTATACGCTTCACAATAGACCCATAAGACCAATTAGTCATATCAGACCAATTAGACCAATCACAATGGCATCACCCACAAAGCATACGAGCGAAGGCGAGTCTGCCCCCCAGACAGGAGAGCAGGGCGAGGGCCTTCCGATCAACAAGAATATCCATCCCCTCATCACCGTTGTCACCGTGACCTACAACGCGGCCGACACCATCGAGCGCACCCTGCTGAGCGTGGAGGAGCAGACCTACCCACGCATCGAGCACCTCATCATCGATGGCTGTTCGACCGATGCCACCCTGCAGCACGTACAACGCTACGTGGAGCGCGGCAACCCCGCCAAGGGCCACGTCATACGCATCGTGCGCGAACCCGACAAGGGGCTCTACGACGCCATGAACAAGGGCATCACACAGTCGGAGGGAGCCTACATCCTGTTTCTCAATGCAGGCGACAAGTTTCACGAGGCCACGACCATCGCACAGGTCGTAGAGAAGATGGACTACGAGCGCCACAGCGTAAACCCCGCTGTGGTGTATGGTGAAACGGACCTGGTAGACAACGAGGGACGCTTCGTACGCCATCGTCGTCTACGCGCCCCAGAGCGCCTCACCGCCATGAGTTTCATGAGCGGCATGCTGGTGTGCCACCAGAGTTTCTATGTGAGGGCCGACATCGCCAAGCTCTTCCCCTACGACCTCAACTACCGCTACTCTGCCGACTACGACTGGTGTATCCGCATCATGAAGTTCGCCCAGCGCCGAGGCCTCAAGTTTGTCAACACAGGCCTCATCCTCACCGACTATCTCAACGAGGGCATGACCACGCGCAATCACCGCCGCTCCCTCCTGGAGCGCCTGCGCCTCATGGCCCACCACTACGGATGGCCCGCCGCCATAGGCCAGCACCTATGGTTTGTGGTGCGCGCCGTGGTGAAGAAATAGTTTTTTATAGAAGTTATAGGGAAGTTATAAGGAAGTAAAAAGGAAGTTATAAGGACGTCACGCTCGCTTGTAGCATGCAGCAGATGTATCGTCCCTATAACTTCCTTTTTATTTCCCTTTTACTTCCCAATAACTTCTCAAACAATAAACCTTATCTTCGCCCACACAAAGTCTTCGCACTCGCGGAGTATCTGCACGCGGGCCACCTTCATCAGGGCATAGTAGAGCACGGCGGCCATTGAACAGCGGGCCAGGATGAGCAGCACCGGACTACTGATGGCATGGGTGGCCACCCATGTGGTACCCATCACTACGATGGCAGCCAGACAGAAGGGAGCTACGTCGCAGCACGCATCCCACCAGCGATAACCGATCAGGCGGCCCGCAAATACGTGCCAGGGCAGGAGCCACACGATGAGGAAGGCCGAATAGGCACACACCATGACAAACATACCATAGCTGTGGAAAGCCAGGATGACGGCTATCTGCACCACAATCTGCCCCATATTAAGCCACATATACACATCGCTGCGGCTCTGGCTGATGGCCAGGTTCTGATACATCGTATACAATGGCATGAAGGCTCCCGAGAGGCACAGCACCTGAAGCAGAGGCACACACTCCACCCACTCCTGTCCTATCGATAGGCGGATAAACTCCTCGCTGATGAGCGCAAAACCCATCATGAGGGGCATGGAGAGGAAGCAGGTGAAGCGCACCATCTTGCGGAAGATGCGTAGCTGACGCGCCATGGGGTCGTCGGTGGCCTCATCGCGGCCCGCCACCATCATGGCCTGGGCTATCTGCCCCACGGTGTTGGACACCAGCGACGAGGCCATCGTGTCCCACTTGAAGGCCTGCGAGTAGTTGCCCACCTGGTGCATCGTGAAGGTACGACCGAAGATGACAGTCAGTATCTGCGTGGAGAGGGCATTGACGATGGTAGTAACGAGTATCTTGACGCCAAAGGCAAACATACATCTCACGGGACCAAAGTCGAGGATGAAGTGAGGTCGCCACTCACGCAGGAAGCAGTAGCGGCCCAGATTGGAGATGCAGATATAGGTGAGCTGCTGCCACGCCAGGGCCCAGTAGTCTTGGCGAATGATGGCCAGCGTGACGCCCACAGCCCCCGACACCACGAGCGAGACAACGGCCAGGATGGCATACTCGCGGTTCATCATGTGCTTGGTCATATACGCACCGGGGGTGATGCCCAGCGAGGCTATCAGAAAGGAGAGAAAGACCACGCGGCTTACCCCCACAAGGCAGGGCTGGTGGAAGAAGTCGGCTATCCATGGGGCACACACGAAGAGCACCGCATACATCGTGGCCGACATGAGTACATTGAAGGAGAAGACGCTGTTGTAGTCCCTCGCCGTGGGGTGGCTCAGGTTGACCAGCGCCTGTGTGAATCCCGATGTCTGCAGGCTCGTGGCTATGGTGATAAAGATGGACAGCACGCCCACGATGCCATAGTCGGTCTGCGAGAGGTAGCGTGCCAGCACGATGCCTATCACGATATTGAGCACCTGGGTCATACCGCTGTTCATGGCTCCCCAGAAGAGTCCTTTTGCCGTTTTCTGTTTGAGGGTCTCTGACATATTGAGGTTGTAGGTTTTAGGTAATAACCCTAATTGGACTAATTGGACTAATTGGGCTTATTGGCCCTATCAGGCTAATTGCCCCCATCATAGCCCTTTGTGGCGGCAAAGTTACGTATTTATGACCTAATGGCATGCGAAAAGGGGGGGGAATGTTTTGTAGGTTCGGATAAATGGCGTATTTTTGCCCAAAACTAATATTCTATATATATGAAAACTAAACTTTTGGCACTTGCTGCCCTCTTTTGCTCCGCTGCTGCCCAGGCACAGCAGGTAGACATCTCGCCCCTGCCCCAGCAGATCACATGGGGAGGCGAAGCATTCCACAACAACACCGCCTACACCCTTGTGGGGGCCGACAAGGCTGACCCCGATGCCGTGGCCCTGCTGCGTAGCCACCTGCGCATCAGCAACGAGGCCGGAGCCGTGCGCATCGTCGTGGGCGAGGCCGGCGACAAGGCCGTCAAGGGCTACAAGAAGCTCATTCCCGCCAAGGGCGAGGGCTACTACCTCAGCGTGAAGCCCCAGGAGGTGGTCATCGCGGGCCGCGACGAGGCCGGCACCTACTATGGCGCACAGACCTTCCTCCAGGTGGCAGCCCAGCCACAGGTGATGGAGTGTGAGGTGAGCGACTGGCCCAGCGTGGACTGCCGCGGAGTCATTGAGGGATTCTATGGCAATCCCTGGAGCCATCAGGACCGCCTGCGTCAGTTTGAATTCTACGGCCAGAACAAGATGAACATCTACGTCTACGGCCCCAAGGACGACCCCTACCACCGTGCACACTGGCGTGAGCCCTACCCCGCCGACGAGGCTGCACGCCTCAAGGAGCTCGTCGAGGCTGCCCACAAGAATAAGGTGCAGTTCGTATGGGCCATCCACCCCGGAGGCGACATCAAGTGGAACAAGGCCGACTCTGTGGCCGTGGTCAACAAGCTTGAGAAGATGTACGACCTCGGCGTGCGCACCTTTGCCGTCTTCTTCGACGACATCTGGGGCGAGGGAGCCAAGGGTGACAAGCAGGCTGGACTGCTCAACTACGTCACCGACCAGTTTGTGAGAAAGCACACCGACGTGCAGCCCCTCATCATGTGCCCCACCGAGTACAACAAGGCATGGGCCGGCCGCGAATACCTGCCCACACTGGGCACCACGATGTATCCCGAGGTGCGCATCATGTGGACGGGCAACAGTGTGGTCGACATGATCGAGGCCAACGATATGGAGTGGATCAACTCTCAGATCAAGCGCAAGGCTTTCATCTGGCTCAACTATCCCGTCAACGACTACTGTCAGAGCCGCCTCCTCATGGGCAAGACCTACGGCAACGGACTCGACATCGCCGACATGGTGAGCGGATTCTGCTCCAACCCCATGGAGTATGCCGAGGCCTCCAAGGTGAGCCTCTTCAGCATCGCTGACTACACCTGGAACATGCCCGCCTACGACGCCCAGAAGTCGTGGGAGCGCGCCATACCAGCCCTCATGCCCACCTGCGCAGACGCCTTCAAGTTCTTCTGCGAAAACAACGTCGACCTCGGTGTCACCGGCCACGGTCTGCGCCGCGAGGGTGAGTCGCCCTACTTCAGCGGCAATCCCGCCTACTTCATGGCCCTCAGCGCCACAGCCCAGCAGCTGCTGGCCGACAGCATCAACCACCCCGAGATGGTGCGCGAGATAGAGCCCTGGGTGCGCTCCATGGACTACCTCGGCCAGCGTGGCGTGGCCTTTGGTTCGATGGCCTGGGACCTCAAGAAGAACGACTCCGTAGCCTTCATCGGCCACTATCGCGCCTATCAGGCCATGGAGGAGGCCCAGAAGGCCATCGTGAGCCGCGACTATGAGGGTTCCATCGTCAAGGCCAAGCCCCTGGTGAGCGGCGACGTGGTGACACCCTGGCTCAAGGAGCAGGTGCAGACCCTCATCAACCGCTACAAGAAGGAACACACCTACGGCCTCGACGTCCTGCCCAGCCAGCTCATCGAGAATGGTGAGTACTTCATCAAGGTCAATGGCCGCTACCTCACCGACGCACAGGCCGCTGCCGACCGTGTGGGCGACCACCCCGTATTCCAGACTGAGCGCGATGTCATCAACCCCCAGCGCCAGCAGTGGGTCATCGAGCTCGACGTCAAGACCGAGCGATACAAGATCACCAACAAGCAGGATGGCCGCTACATCAACGAGCTCGGCACCTTCTGGCGCTCCAAGGGCAACCCCTACAGTGCAGACTGGAACACCTACCTCATCACCCTCGACAAGGCCACGGGCCGCTACGCCATCCAGAATGCCGGCAACGGAGGCCGCGCTTACTGGAGCGCCGACGACACCCGCATCAACGCCAATGCCAACGAGGCCCAGTTCATCTTCGAGATCGAGCCCATCAAGTAGAGCATAGATTTCATCAGGCCTGTGTGGCCCATCCAATAGCAAGCCCAGAGCATCCCGCATGCTCTGGGCTTTTCTTTTTTCTCAGTTAGAGAAATTTTGTGCGCCAGTTGGGCTGCAACGTCCAGCCAACTGGGAAAAGAGGCAGTGCGCAGCAAGAGGGAGAAAAAGACTCAGTGGAAAGTCCTCCCAGCCCCCTCAAGGGGGAGTGAACCGGAAGAGGTAGCCATGGTCTCCGTAGCATATACAGTCTATCGTCACAGCATATACAGTCTGTCGCAACAGCACATATAGGCTGTCACCGTAGCATATATAGGCTATCACCGTAGCGCGTCATTGATTGTACCTACAGCGAACCCAAGTCTTAATTAGGGTTTAGCTTTCAGAGTGAAAAGTGAAAAGCGAAAAGTGAAAAGTTCTTCTGCTGGCAAGCTGCGAAGCGTCTCGCAAGCTCGCCGAGCGTGCTACCGCATGGGTATCACTCGATGAGCCGCGACAAGACTATCGTCCCTATAACTCCCTTTTAACTTCCCTTTTACTCCCTATTTTACTTCAAGTCCCAGAGGGGGCGTTCTCCCCGATAAACACCCAATTTCCTCCCATTTTTCCCCGCGAAGCCAAAAAAATGCCTAACTTTGCTCCACGTATCACCATATAACAGACACTGAGAGATGAAAATCATATACCTACACGGCTTTGCATCGGCAGGAAGCACGGGCACGGCCACCATGCTGCGCAACATACTCTACGACAAGGGCGTCGAGGTGCTCTCGCCCGACATACCCGTCAGTCCTAAGGAGGCCATCGCATACCTCACCAGCTACATAGACCAAGAGCGCCCCGACCTTATCATCGGCACATCGATGGGGGCCATGTATGCCGAGCAGATGAAAGGTTACAGGAGGATATTGGTCAACCCCTCCTTCCACATGGCACGCCTGCTGACCTTCCGCGGCATGGGGCGCCACGAGTTCCGCAACAAGCGCCAAGACGGGCAGAAGGACTTCAAGGTGGACAAGGCGATGATAGCAGAGTTTAAGGAGGTGGAGAAGGCCGCACTCTGCCACATCACCCCCGAGGAGAAGGCCCTGGTGTGGGGACTCTTCGGCAAGCGCGACAAGAACGTCAACTGCCAGCCTGACTTCAAGAAGGCCTACGGTACGGACCACTTTATGGTCTTCGATGGCGAGCACTACCTCAACGACACCGTGCTCAAGCGGGTGGTCATGCCCCTCATAAAGGATACCCTGGGAGTTTCCTAAGGGCTTTTAAGGGTATTAAAAGGGGAGTTAAAGGGCTATAAAGGGACGATACCTATGTGAACATCAGCAAGACATTCGTCCTTTTTATAGCCCTTTAACTCCCCTTTTATACTCTTTATTACCCTAAGCCCTAAAGCCCCTGCAAGCGGGCGTAGCTGGTCTGCAGGATGGCCTTGGCACGACGGATGCGCTCGGGCGAGGGCTGTGGGTGCTCGGTGATGGGCGTATTGCTGGTGATGTCGTAGACGCTGACGCCGGTAGAGTCGCGGAAGAGGATGCCACTGGGGAAGGTGCTGTAGGCAAAGGGATAGGTGTACGTGGGCGAGAGCACATTGCGGCTCCATGGATAGTCGTCGTGGGGGATGCCCATCTGGGCCAGCAGCGTGGCTGCCAGGTCGCTCTGATTCATCAGCACGGGCATAGTGCGGGGCTCACGGATGGCACCGCCCAGCCAGAGCATGGGGATGTGGAAATACTCGGGCGATTCGTAGGTGAGGTCGTAGAGGAATCCGTGGTCGGGCACGAGCACCACGAGCAGATTGCGCCACAGGGGCAGATGGCGCAGACTGTCGACGAGCTGCCCCACACACTCGTCGGTGAAGGCAAAGGCATTGAGCTTCTTGTCCTCCAGACGGTCGTAGGGCACCTCAAAGGGTTCGTGACTCGAGAGGGTCTGGAAGGTCATCATCCAGGGCTTGCGCTCCCCCTGGCGCTCACGGATGAGCTGGAGCACGCGCTCGGCTGCCACGCGGTCGTTGGCGCCCCACTTGCTATCGTTGCGCTCGGCCACGGTGAAGTCGTCGTCGCTCCAAAGCGTGGAGAAGCCGCTATTGACCAGATAGCCATTGAGACCCATCACCTTGATGTCGCCGGCATAGAGGAAACTGGTGTCGTAGCCCACGCTGCGCAGCGACTTGGCCAGACCCGGCAGGTGCTGGTTGTGCTGGGGCAGTTTCATCAGACTGGTGGTGGGATAGGAGACGTAGCCGCTGAAGGTGCTCACCGTGCCGCGGTCGGTGCGGAAGGAGTTGGCATAGACATTGCTCCAGAAGATGCCCTTGGGGATATTGAGGCTCATATAGGGCGCCACATCGGCGAGTCCGCCCATTTCGGCCACAAACTTGCCACCGAAGCCCTCCATGAAGATGACAAGCACATTGGGGCGCTGACGCACCAGGAGCGTGTCTGTGAGGGCATCAGAGGGCTCGGGATAGAGTCCCGCAAAGGTCTGGGCACACTCTGCCTCACTCTGGTAGCGAAACTGCCGGCTGAAGTCCTCGCTGCGCTTGAGGCTGCTCAGGAGCGAGAAGGCGGGATTGACGGCCGAATGGTTGAGGAAAAGGTGCTGGCTGTAGTAGGGCACACCGACGTTCATCGTGCTGGTGTGGACACCGCCACGGATGACGATGAAGGTGGCGCCGCCTATCAACACCATCAAGAGGGTGGCCCAGCGGGGATGGCGCACCCGGTCTATGGTCTTAGGGATGCCCCGGATGGCTGCCCAGGCTATGGCCGCAGCACAGAGGAGGAAGGCAAGCGTACACCCCACCATATAGGGCACGCTGACGCTATTGGTGACACCCTCGATGCTCTCTAAATAACTGAAGATGGCTGCATTTAACTTAAACTTCCAATACTCATACAACACGATATCGCCCCCGATAATAGCCGCCAGAAGCAGGGCCACCACCACATAGTAGCCCACCAGGATGGGGCGCAGGGGCAGACGCTCGCGCCATACCGCGACAAGGCACACCAGCCATGGCACCACAAGGAGATAGCCCGACACGCAGGCATCCATCGTCAGACCGTGGAGCAGCACTTCGTAGACATCCCGCGTGCAGTAATCGTACTCTGCATGATTGTAAAGCATAAAAGCCAACTTGCCCACCACAAACACAGCCATGGTGAGCAAGAACGAACGGAGCAATAATCGGAATATATGTAGCATTGGTGAGGTTTTAGATTGTTATTTGAGAGCTATTGAGGGTAGAAAAGGGGAGTTAAAGGGACGAATGTCTTGCTGGTGTCAACGGGGGTGACGTCCCTTTCAGGCCCTTTAACTCCCCTTTTATACCCTTTATTACCCTTAACCTCAATAAGATATCTGCAGAGCTGCCTTGGCGCGCTGGATACGCTTGTTTTTGGCGGATTTATCGCCTTGATCGTAGGTCACCTTGTCGGCCATGATGTCGATGAGCGTGGTGCCAGAGGCGTCCTTGAAGAGCAGGCCGGCAGGATAACTGCTGTAGACAAAGGGATAGGTATAGTCGGGCGAGAGCACATTGCGGCTCCAGCGATACTCATCGTGGCCGTAGCCCATCTGGGCAAGGAGGGTGGCACAGACATCACTCTGATTCATCAGCACCGACATGCGGCGGGGCTCACGGATGGCACCTCCCATCCAGAGCATAGGGATGTGGAAGAACTCGGGGTCCTGATAGCTGAGCTGGTACATGAAACCGTGATCGGCCAGGAAGATGACGAGCATATTGTCCCACTCGGGCAGGGTCTTGAGGCTGTCGATGAGCATGCCCATGCAATGGTCGGTGTAGGCAAAGGCATTCTCCACCATATTGTCGAGACGGTGGTAAGGCACATCGAAGGGCTCGTGGCTCGAGAGGGTCTGATAGCCCATAAACCAGGGCTTGTCCTTGGGCATGCGGCGTATCACATCGACCGTGCGCATGGCCGAGATGCTGTCGTTGGCACCCCAGGCACCGGTAGCGAGTTCGTCGGCCGTGAAGCCGTGCTTGTCGTTGTAGAGAGTATCAAAACCGGAGTTGCGCAGATAGGTCTCCTTGCCCATATTGGTCATGGCGCCTCCCATGAGGTAGTAGGTGGAGTAGCCATGCCCCTTGAGGCTCTTGGCCAGACTGGGCAGCGTGGCGTGGGTCTCTGGCATGGTCATATAGCTGATGGTGGGATAGCCGAGCTGCCCCGCAAAGCTACTGAGCGTGCCTCGGTCGGTGCGGAAGGAGTTGGCATAGAACTGATCCCAGAAGACACCCTCGGGGATGAGTCGGCTAAACTCGGGCGATACCTCCTTGATACCGCCCAATTCACCGATGAATTTGCCACCGTAGCTCTCCATCATGACGAGGAGCACATTGGGCTGCTGGGTGGTAAGCAGCGAGTCGGTAATCTGCGATGAAGTGGGGGTATACATGTCGCGCGTGGTGGCCTCTGCCTCCTCGTCGTCCATCCACCGGGTGTGGTCGAAGAAGGAGGCTGCGAGATTGTACATCGAGTTGGTGGCGGCATGATTGAGGAAGAGTTTGTCGGAGGTGTAAGAGCGGCCCACATTCATCAGACCGATGCCCCCAAAGAAGATGGCGGCAAGGATGACGTCTACGAGCAATCCCTTGCGGCCTGTAGTCGCCCCTCTCTCTTCGCTGAGGTGCTTGGGTGTGAAGCACAGGGCAGGCACAAAGGCCAAGAGCAAAAGCACCAGGATGGCGACTACGCGGGCCAGAATGAAGCCCAGGCTGACGCTATTGGTGGCTCCCTCTGGATGGGCCATATAGGAGAAAATGACGGCATGGAGCTTGAAGCCCCAGAACTCATACATGCAGGTGTCGCCCACGGTGAAGGCAGATATGGCCAGGGCCACAATGAAATAGTAGGGAGCCAGCACGCAGCGCAGAGGCAGACGGGGTGAGGCCAAGTCGGTGACGATTTGGGGCACGACGGCCAGGAAGAAGGCCATCACGAGGTCCTGAGGCAAGGCCAGGAAGAGGGCTAAGATGCTCTCGCCCAACGAGGCGGGATTGAGCTCGGCGTTGTAGCAGAGGAATCCTACCTTGCCCACAAGGAAGGTGAGCATGAGGAGGAGGATATAGCGGATGACGATGATGTTGCGCTGTGTCATAACTGTTGCATGTCGTTGAGTCGTTTGTAATAGCCATCGAGGGCAATAAGTTCGCTGTGGGTGCCTCGCTCCACGATGCGTCCCTCGTGGAGTACGCAGATCTCATCGGCATTCTTGATGGTGCTGAGGCGGTGAGCGATGGCGATGGTGGTGCGCGTCTTCATGAGGCGCTCGAGGGCGTCCTGCACGAGGCGCTCGCTCTCGGTGTCGAGGGCGCTGGTGGCCTCATCGAGGATGAGGATGGGGGGATTCTTGAGGATGGCACGGGCTATGCTGATGCGCTGGCGCTGACCGCCCGAGAGGCGGCATCCACGATCGCCCACCATGGTGTCATAACCCTGTTCGCTCTCCATGATGAAGTCGTGGGCATTGGCAATGCGTGCCGCAGCCTGTATCTGTTCGTCTGTGGCATCATCGACACCAAAGGCGATATTGTTGCGGATTGTATCATTAAAGAGGATGGCCTCCTGGTTGACATTGCCGATGAGTCCGCGCAGCGAACGGATGGTAAGTTCACGGATGTCGTGGCCATCTATCTTGATGCAGCCCGAGGTGACGTCGTGGTAGCGGGGTATGAGGTCTACGAGGGTGCTCTTGCCCGATCCGCTCTGGCCCACCAGGGCGATGGTCTTGCCCTTGGGGATGGTGAGGTCTATGCCGGTGAGCACGTGCTGGCCCTCATTGTAGCCGAAACCTACGCCCTCAAGGGTGATTCCTTCGGTGAGTCCGCCGATTTCCTTGGCTTCAGCGGACTCCTTGATGGTATTCTCGGCCGAGAGTATCTTGTTGATGCGCTCCATCGAGGCAAGTCCCTTCTGGATGGCATAGCCGGCCTTGGAGAGGTCCTTGATGGGCTGAAGGGTGGTGTAGAGGATGACGAGATAGACGATGAACATGCCGGCATCTATCGACGAACTGCCCGAGAAGATGAGCATACCGCCAAACCACAGCACGATGACTATCATCACCGTGCCCAGGAACTCGCTGACGGGATGGGCAGCGCTCTGGCGTACAGCCACACGGGTGGCGATGTCGCGGTACTCATTGTTGACGCGGTCGAAGCGGGCCATCATCTTGCCCTCGGCGATGAAGGCCTTGATGATGCGCAGACCGCCCAGCGTCTCCTCTATCTGCGAGATGCTGTCGGAGAGTTTCTCCTGCTGCTGCAGGCTGCGTGCCTTGAGCGTCTTGCCGAAACGGCCTATGGCCACGGCGAGCACGGGCACCACGAGGAGGGTGAAGATGGTGAGCTGCCAACTCATGTAGATGAGCGAGGAGATGTAGACGCTGATGAGGATGGGATTCTTGATGATAGCATCGATACTGCTCGTGATGCTGGCATCTATCTCATTGACATCGGTCGAGACGCGGGTGAGGATGTCACCCTTGCGCTCCTCGCTGAAGAAGGAGAGGGGCAGGGAGAGTATCTTACGGTAGATGTCGCTGCGTATGTCGCGCACGATGCCGGTGCGCAGAGGCATCAGGAAGGCCGAACCGCCGAAGTAGGCTCCCGTCTTGAGGGCCGTCATGAGGCTCAGCACGAGGCCCAGCAGGAGCATGGTGGTGGCGGGCCCGTACTGGGCAATGAGTAGCTGCGAATAGTAGTAGATATTGTTGACGGCCGTCTCCTTGAGGTCGCCAGTGCCCCACTCCACATACTCATACACCTTGGTGTCCACCTGAAAGAGGATGTTGAGGATGGGCATAATAGACATAAAGGACACCACGTTGAGCAATGCCGAAGCAATGTTCATCGATAGCGCCCCTGCAATGTACTTCTTATATCGGGCGAAATACGGCCCCATCACTGCATAGAATTCCTTCATAACTTTTATTTCCTGCCAAAATCAGCGGGGATTTCGCCCCACTCGGTCGTGTTCCACTTCAGAATAGGTACTCTGAAGGTATGTGTGCGCAACCACTTCTCTGCCCTGGCCACGAGGTCGAGGGCCTGAGCCGTCTGTTCGTTGCGCTCGAGGGTGGTCTTGGCCTTCATATTCCTGACCCATGCCTGTCCGCTCACGCTGTCGGAGTAGATAGGCATCGACACGCCCTTCTGCTCCATGAGAGCGAGGGCGTGTACGATGGCCAGGAATTCTCCTATATTATTGGTGCCCGTGATGGGGCCGAAGCGAAACACCTCCTTACCACTGGGGAGGTGTACGCCTCTGTACTCCATAGGGCCTGGGTTGCCGGAGCATGCTCCGTCGACGCAAAGAGCCTCTTCCATGCTATTTACATCCTCTCGGGCACTTCGATGCCGAGGAGGCCCATACCGTTCTTGATGACCTTGCTTACGGCCTCAGAGAGGGCCAGACGTACGAGCTTCTTCTTCTCGTCCTCCTCGCGGAGCACGCTGAAGTCGTGGTAGAACTGGTTGTACTCCTTGACGAGCTCGTAGCAGTAGTTGGCAATGCACGAGGGGTTGTAGTCGGTACCAGCCTGGCGGATGGTCTGGGTGAAACCGTTGAGGTGCTGTATGAGGCTGATCTCCTTGTCGGCCAGTTCGGCATCTGCGGGCAGGGTGGCGGGCACGGTGATGCCATGCTCCTGAGCCTTGCGCAGGATGCTGCGGATACGGGCATAGGTGTACTGGATGAAGGGACCGGTATTGCCATTGAAGTCGATGCTCTCCTCGGGATCGAAGAGCATGTTCTTGCGTGCATCAACCTTGAGGATGAAGTACTTGAGAGCACCCATACCCACGATGCGTGATATCTCCTGAGTCTCCTCCTCGGTGATACCCTCGAGCTTCTTAATCTTGTCCTCGCTCATCTTGCGTGCATCGGCCACCATGGCTGCCATGAGGTCGTCGGCATCCACCACGGTGCCCTCGCGGCTCTTCATCTTACCGTTGGGGAGCTCCACCATGCCGTATGAGAAGTGTACGAGGTCCTTGCCCCACTTGAAGCCGAGCTTGTCGAGCAGGATAGAGAGCACCTGGAAGTGGTAGTTCTGCTCGTTGCCCACCACGTAGATCATCTTGTCGATGGGATAGTCCTGGAAGCGGAGCTTGGCCGTGCCGATATCCTGGGTCATGTAGACCGAGGTACCGTCGGAGCGGAGCAGGAGCTTCTCGTCGAGGCCCTCCTTGGTGAGGTCGGCCCAGACTGAGTTGTCGTCGCGACGATAGAAGAAGCCCTTCTCGAGGCCTTCCTCCACCTTCTCCTTACCCTCGAGGTAGGTGTCGCTCTCGTAGTATATCTTGTCGAAACCTACGCCCAGGGCCTTGTAGGTCTCATCGAATCCGGCATATACCCACTCGTTCATCTTGCGCCACAGACCGCGCACCTCGGGGTCGTTCTGCTCCCACTTGACGAGCATCTCGTGGGCCTCCTTGATGAGGGGAGCCTCCTGCTTGGCCTTCTCCTCGTCCATGCCCTGAGCCACGAGTTCCTTGACCTGCTCGCGGTAGTGCTTGTCGAAGGCTACGTAGTAGTCGCCGATGAGGTGGTCGCCCTTCTTGCCGCTGCTCTCGGGTGTCTCGCCGTTGCCATACTTGATCCAGGCCAGCATCGACTTGCAGATGTGGATGCCACGGTCGTTGACGATGTTGGTCTTGACCACCTTGTTTCCATTAGCCTCCATGACGTTAGCCAGGGCCCATCCGAGGAGGTTGTTGCGCACGTGGCCGAGGTGGAGGGGCTTATTGGTGTTGGGACTTGAATACTCAATCATGACGAGGGGACTCTCGTCGGTGACGGGCTTGAAGCCAAACTTATCGTGGTTCTTGATTTCGTCGAGCAGGGCGATCCACTGTGCGGGAGCGATGACCATATTGAGGAATCCCTTCACGACATTGGTCTTGGCCACCACGTCGGGCACGGTCTTGACCAGATAGTCGCCTATCTCCTGGGCTGTATCCTCGGGCTTCTTGCGGCTCATCTTGAGGAAGGGGAACACTACGAGGGTGAGATTACCCTCAAACTCTGCACGTGTCTCCTGCAGCTGAACCATCTTCTCGTCCACCTGCACGCCGTACAGTTCGTTGATGGCCGCCAATACGGCCTGTGATATTCTCTTTGCTATTTCCATTTTTTTGTATTTTAGGGTTTAGGGGTTAGGTCGATGTGCCTTTGAGGTTATAGGTCTAATTGGACTAATTGGGCTAATTAGTTTCTCAAAGGCGAAGCGACCTAAGACCTTTGGTTCAGATACTCTTCGGCGGTGCGCTCCAGTTCCTCGTACCATGCCTCGCCGAAGCGGCGGATGAGGGGATCCTTGAGGAACTTATATACGGGCATATCGAGTGCCTGACCGCGCTTCACGGCATCGCGGCACACGTCCCAGCGGTTGTAGTTGAGGCCTATGATATCGCCTCCGAGGCGCTTCTCGCGTATGGGATAGAGGTAGCAGCTGATGGGTTTGGGCCACTTGGTGCGTCCCTCTCGGTAGGCTCCCTCGAGAGCACAGAGACAGCAGTTGCGGGCCACGCGTCCCTCGCCCAGGGGGAGGTCCTTGTAGCAGGTGAAGACGCAGTCCTTGCCCCCCACGATCTGGGTCACGAGGTCGCCCTCGCGGTCCACATAGCTCACTCCGTGGCGGTCTATCTGGGCCTGGGCCGAGGCGCTGAGGTCGCCCCACACCTCGTCGAGCACATTTTCGATCTCTGCCACCTCGTCGAGGGTGATGGGGGCTCCGGCATCGCCCTCCACGCAGCACTGGCCCTTGCAGGCCTCGAGGTCGCAGCAGAAGCGCTCTGTGATGATGTCGGTGTGGAGCAATACGTCGCCCACCATGAGTATGTTACCAAACGATTGGTTGTTTGCCATGCTCTGTCAGGTATTGGTTGCACATGTTGAAATGGTTGTTGTGGAAGAAGCCCCTGTAGGCGCTGAGCGGACTGGGGTGGGCACTCTTGAGCACGAGGTGTTTGGTCTTGTCGATGAGTGCCTCCTTCTTGCCCGCCGGTCCGCCCCAGAGCAGGAAGACGAGGCCTTCCCTACCCTCGCTGAGGCGCTGTATGACGGCGTCGGTGAATGTCTCCCACCCCTTGCCGCTATGGCTGAAGGCCTGGTGGGCACGCACCGTGAGACAGGTGTTGAGCAGGAAGACTCCCTGGCGGGCCCAGCGTGTCAGGTTGCCGCTCTCGGGGATGGGGGCACCGGTCTCCTCGTGTATCTCCTGCAGGATGTTGCGCAGCGAGGGGGGATGCTTCACGCCGTCCATCACCGAGAAGCAGAGGCCGTGGGCCTGACCCACGTCGTGGTAGGGGTCCTGACCGAGGATGACCACCTTGACATCGTCGAAGGGTGTCGTATCGAAGGCATTGAAGATGAGCCTCCCCGGGGGGAAGCACTGGCCGTTGCGATACTCCTCTCTGACAAACTCGGTGAGGCTGCGGAAGTAGGGCTTTTCAAACTCAAAAGAGAGTTGGTGCTTCCAACTCTCTTCGATGAGGACAGCTACCCCCCTACCTACCTCCCCCGAGGGGGAGGAGCCAGAGGGTGTAGTCATATCGTTTCCCATAACGGTCTCTATAAATAATGAAATATAGGGGAGGACTCTCCCTCAAACACTCCCCTATGGGGAGGCCCCTCCCTCAAGGGAGGCCGGGGGGGGAGAGTCTATTTACTTAATGAGGCACTTACCGGTCATCTCCTTGGGCTGCTCAAGACCCATGATGTGGAGGATGCTGGGTGCTACGTCGGCCAGGATACCGTCCTCTACCTTGGCCTCCTTGTTGGCGGTCACGTAGATGAAGGGCACGGCGTTGAGTGAGTGTGCGGTGTTGGCCGAACCGTCCTCGTTGACAGCGTTGTCGGCATTACCGTGGTCGGCGATGATGATCACCTCGTAGTCGGTAGCCTTGGCTGCCTCTACGACCTCCTCCACGCACTTGTCTACAGCCTGCACGGCCTTCTCGATGGCTGAGTAGATGCCGGTGTGGCCCACCATGTCGCCGTTGGCAAAGTTGACCACGATGAAATCGTACTCATCCTTCTGGATAGCCTCCACGAGCTTGTCCTTCACCTCGAAGGCGCTCATCTCGGGCTTGAGGTCGTAGGTGGCTACCTTGGGGCTGGCCACGAGGATGCGGTCCTCGCCCTCGTAGGGAGTCTCGCGACCACCATTGAAGAAGAAGGTCACGTGGGCATACTTCTCGGTCTCAGCGGTGTGGAGCTGCTTGAGGCCCTGGTTTGAGATATACTCGCCGAGGGTGTTCATCACGTTCTCCTTGGGGAAGAGGATGTGTACGCCCTTGAAGCTTGCGTCGTAGGGAGTCATGCAGTAGAACTGCAGGCCGGGGATGGTCTTCATGCCCTGCTCCTCCATGTCCTGCTGTGTGAGCACTATGGTGAGCTCCTTGGCACGGTCGTTGCGGTAGTTGAAGAAGATGACCACGTCGCCCTCCTTGATGGTGCCGTCTACGCTTGAGTTGTGGATAGCCTTAACAAACTCGTCGGTGACGCCCTCGTCATAGCTCTCCTGCATGGCCTGCACCATATCGGTGGCCTGCTTGCCCTCGCCCTTGACGATGAGGTCGTAGGCCTCCTTGACGCGCTCCCAGCGCTTGTCGCGGTCCATGGCATAGAATCGACCGATGATGCTGGCGATGTGTGCGCCCTTGTCATCGCATACAGCCTGGAGCTGCTCGATGAAGCCCTTACCGCTGCGGGGGTCGGTGTCGCGACCGTCCATGAAGCAGTGTACAAAGGTGTTTTTGATGCCATACTCCTTGCTGATGCCCACGAGGGTGAAGAGATGGTCGAGGCTGCTGTGCACACCGCCGTTGCTGGTCAGACCCATCAGGTGTACGCTCTTGCCGTTGGTCTTGGCGTACTCATAGGCCGACACGATCTCGGCATTCTTCATGATGCTACCGTCAGCGCATGCACGGTTGATCTTCACGAGGTCCTGGTACACGATGCGGCCGCCACCGATGTTGAGGTGACCCACCTCGCTGTTGCCCATCTGACCGTCAGGCAGACCCACGTTCTCACCGCATGCCAGCAACTTGCTGCAGGGGTAGTTCTTCTCCAGACTGTCCATGTAGGGGGTGGGAGTGTTGTAAATCACGTCACCAGCACCCTTGTTACCGATTCCCCATCCATCGAGGATCATCAAAAGAGCTTTCTTTGCCATATCTGTATTAATTTGATTTTTATTCCTTTTCAGTGTGCAAAGTTACGGCAATTTGCTTGAAGCACAAAATATTCAAGTCAATAATTCGAGTTTCTGAGGGCTGCGGACGATGTACGGCTGACTGCGGAACTCTGACAAGCATCTGTGTGTAAAGATTTCATGCTAGCTCGTTTCCTACGGAGATCTTTCGGATTGACTTCGGATTGACTTCGAATTGGCTCCGCATTGCCTTCGAGGGTGTTTTGTAAAGATTAGTGAGCAGACATTCTCTCGCATGCATCAGTATAAGTATGGATGCTCACCGACAGCTACCCCCACACGGATAGGCCATATATCCTGTCACGACAGACTGTATATGCTGCTGAGACAGACTGTATGAGGATGTAACTATTCATTTGATGAGCCACCTCTCGCTTCATCCGACACTTCGCACATGCAGTACCGACACGATTCTTAGAGCCATAAAGGAACTGACCCAGGATAATATTTCAAAATGGGTCAGGACATCAAGGCAGTATGTGCTGAATATCTATTCATGTAACAACGCTTATGCTGATGTGTTCCAGAATGACTTTGGATGACACCGACAACTTATGGTCGTGATCTTGCGTATTGCCTCAAGTCGCATGGTGGGG
>CALZKW010000015.1 GCA_945788095.1 uncultured Prevotellaceae bacterium
GATTGGGCATAGGGTAGTACTACGATTGGGCATAGGGTAGTACTATGATTGGGCAGAGGATAGTACTATCGTCGTGTGGATGATAGTACTATCCTCTGCTATTAGATATTCCATGTGTGCTTCAGGTCAGAGCCCTTGCCTACTCCATTGCCTTGAGGCGGGCTGCGGTGGTGAGGCCGTCTGCCTCTACGGTGAGGCCCTTGGTGGCAATGCCGGTTTGGGCATCGATGGCATAGAAAGCGGGATAGTCACCACCGGTGACGCTCACGGGCATATACATCTTGCCGTTCTCACCAAAGGGTTCGCCACCGAAGCCAGCAAGGTCGGAGGGGAGACCGGTGACGGGCTTGATGCTGCCATCACTGCCTCGGAAGATGGCCAACTCGCTCACGTTGGCATCCTTACCCTTCAGCATCTCGTCGACACCGCCGGTGTAGAGTTGCAAGAGGAAATAGTCTTCCGAGATATGCCAGCAGCGATAAAGGGGATGCTTGGTACCGATGCTCTCGAGGTTGACATAGTAGTTGGGGTCAAAGTCCGTGGCACCGGCCTTGATGCGCATCACGGCCGAGGGCTTGGTGCCGGTGACCTTCTTGAGTTCATCCGACGATACTGCGGTGCGGCCATAGCCAGGCGAGAAGACGTAGAGGTCACCATTGTCGGCAGCCCAGATGGTCTGGTAATACTGCGACCTCATGCGGCCACAGGCATAGCCCATGCGATCCGTCTGAGCTATCACGGGGGTGTCGTCGAAGCTCTTGCCGCTATAGATAGCCACATAGGCATGGTCGGGATACTGCGTGGATGGTATCTCGCCCTGGCTGTAGCTACTGCTTGCGCTGCCCCCATCTGCTATGGCTATGAGGGCAGAGTCGGTGACGCACTCTGGCCAGCGACGTATGCCATAGCGGCTCATACCGCCGGGGATAACGGAGGTGTAGAGACGATTGTTGGCCTCCACCAGTCCTGCAAAGTGTACCTTCTCACCATTGCCAAGGAAGTTCTCTGCCAAGGTCGACGACTCGGTCTGCGTGCCGTCCTCAGAGTGGAGGTAGTTGAAGAGCAGCATCTGAGGCAGGTTGCCCTCCTCGTCGGCCATGCTGGCTGCGGCATTGCCCGTGGAGGCCGTCACCACGTGGTCGCCCCATGTGCCGTAGGTGGTGATGCGGTTGTACTCGTAGGTGTACTTCTCGCTGATTCGTCCGTCAGCGTTGAGGTAGTAAGAAGCGCCTGTGCCGTTGCCCCCCTTGTTGTAGACGAGGCCGAAGAGATACTTCTGATTCTTGCACACCCAGTAGGAGGCACCTATCACCTCGGCACCATTGCCTCGCACACTGACGGTGCCCTCGGAGAGCGAGGGTGCAGTGAGCAGATACGAGGTGCCGTCGACGGTGGCTGCCACCACATAGCTGGCCTTCTGACTGTCATCTGTGTTTGTGTTGGGTTGTAGTGCATCCTCACTGCAGGATGCCAAGGCGAGACCTGCTGCCAGGATGCAGAGGAGTCGTGATTTGATTGTTGCTTGTGTCATTGTTTCCTGTTTTTATGTAGTTAATCTATGGTTTATCGTGATCCGATGTGTATTCTTGCCTTGGCATAGAAGGCTCTGCCTGGGCGCTGCAGACTGAAGTTGTCGTAGAGGCGGGCGTCCGTCAGGTTGTTGCACTCGAGCGAGAGGTTGTAGCGCCCCCGGCCTATGCTGTAGGTGAGGGCTACGTTGTGGCTACACTGCGTGGGCACCATGTTTTTGCTCTCCGTGCTGCCTATGCTCTCCCAATAGAGGGGGAAGGCATGCTGCCACATCATGTCGTAGGTGAGGGTCAGGGTATTGCCCTTGCGGAAGAGGTCGTGCCAGTAGAGATTGGCATCGGCCGTGACATAGCGGTAGGGGACGTTGGGCAGGCGGTCCTTGTAGTGCACGTTGGGTTGGTTGGTGTCTCCAGCCAGATAGCGCTCGTAGTCGCGTGTGTCGGCATGATTGAGGGCCAGGCCTGCAGCAATCCATCGAGCATACTTGTAGCGCAGGGCGAGGTTGTAGCCCATGGTCCTGACGTGGCCGTGATTCTCGTAGATGCCATACTGCAGGGCGCCGTGCTTACCGATGCCGCGCTTGATGTAGTCGCGAGTGTCACGATAGATGAGCGAAGCCTCGAGGTAAAGACCATGACGGTGTCGGCGCCATTGGTAGCTGAGGTTGAGATTGAGGTTGTCGCTGCGCTCAGGTCGGAGGTCGGTCTTGCCCGCCTCCTGGTCTTCGTCGCCAAAGAGTTCGTCGTTGGTGGGCAGACGGCATGCCTTCTCATACGACAGTTTGGCCTGCAGTTCGGGCATGAAGTAGTAGGTGCCTGCTGCTCCGTAGCCCATGGCCTGCACCCGGCGTGTGCGCTCCACATAGTTGCCCACTCCGTCGGCACTCTCCGACACGGCGCCTCGGCAATACTGGTGGTAGTGCTTCACAAAGGCTGTGGCATTCCACCGGTCCGAGGGGTATACGCGGTAGGCCAGGCCGGTGATGTCCTTGCGCGTCTGCTTGGGTATGGTGTAGGCGGTGAGCACCGACGATGCGCCCACGTGGTTGCGGCTGGTGCGGTGGAACCCGCTGTGGACATGATTGAGCGAGAGGCTGTGGATGCGCCCCACGCGGTAGTCCATGCTGGCCGTGGCGTTCCAGTTACGGTTTTGCTGCTGACTCCTCTGATAGGACAGTTCGCCCTGGCTGTCCTTGACATAGTACTGTCCATACCAGTTGTAGTAGCGGGCTGCGGTGTCCACGTTGTGGGTCAGGTTGTGGTGGTAGTTGGCATGCACCGTGAGGTTGAGTCCGCGGGTCAGCAGGTCGCGCTTGGCATACTCCAGACTGGGCACGAGGGAGTAGCCATGGCGATGCTTCTGTCCGAACACGATGTCCTGGTAGACGCCGGTCTGTATCTCCTTGTAGTAGTGGGCATACTGCATGCCGAAGAGCAGACGGTCGGCCCACGCCTTGTCCTTCACACCCAGTTTGGCAGCCACGGCCTCGTTGTGGAAGGCGTCATTGAATCGCCTTACGCGCTTCACATCGCTCTTGTCCACGGGATGCTTCACCACACTACCATCTGGATTGACCTCAAACGTGCGCACCCAGTTGTGGATGTAGTAGTCGTTGTCGGAATAGTTCTGATAGGCATTGATTTCGTAGATAAGGCCGCTCTTGAGCCTCTGCGAGAGGTTGACATGCGTCTTGTGGGTGTTGAACGAACCGTAGGTGTAGGAGGCATCAAGACCGAAGCGCTCGGGCTGCTTGCGGGTCACCACATTGATGACACCGCCTATGGCATCGGCACCAAACTCCACCGGCACCACGCCCTTGTAGACCTCGATGCGGTCTGCCATGCTGATGGGCAGATTGTTGAGACTCATGCCCGCCCCGGCTCCTTCGTAGGGCACCCCGTCAACAAACACCTTGACGTGGCGGCCGCTGAAACCGTCGAGCATCATCTGGTGGTCTGAGCCCACGCCTCCTGTTTCGCGCAGTCTCACGCCGGGCAGCGCCTTGAGAGCCTGAGCCAGATTCTTCGACGAGTTGTGCTGCTCCTTCACATCAGCCACCACCACATTGTAGGCCGTACGCTTTGTGCGCCCCACGCCCGAGGCCGTCACCACCACCTCGTCGAGTTCCGTCGAGTCATTCTCAGGTGCCTTTTGCGCCATCAGGGGTGTAGCCATCACGGCCATCCACAAAAGTATCAGTATCGTTCTTCTCATCTTTGTCATTGTCTGTTTGCGGATGCAAAGGTAACGCCAACCTTGCACCCGTGCAATACGCAAAAATGAGTGTTTCGCACAGCCTCGCCCCTCCTCCCCTACCCCATTTGTGTGACTGCCATACCCTCATGTGGTGACTGCCATCAACTCTTGCTCCACGGTATACCCACCATCGGGTATCGCCACACCTATGCATCAGCTCCGTAGCATATATGGTCTGGCCACACAGAATGTATAGTCTGTGGCAACAGGACATATGTGCTATTTTTGGGGGAGGTATGGGGAAGTTATAGGGAAGTTATAAGGACGAATGGCTTGCTGCGGAATGCATGCAATCCGATACGGGGGGGAGCAAGCAAAAAGAGCGTGCCCCGTGGGATGGGGGCACGCTCTCTGTATATACCATTTATATTATAGCTGTCGGGGGAGGCGGATTAAGCCTCCTCAGCGGTGCGGTCGTCGATGTTGTCACCGGGAGTCTGCTGCAGAGCCTCCTCGAAGTTGGTGATGCCATTCTCCACGAGGATGTTGTACCACTGCACGAGCTTCTTCATGTCGGTGGGATACACGCGGTCGCGGTCGTAGTTGGGGAGCACCTCAGCCACGTAGGCTGCGAGCTCGTCCTTGCTGACCTTCTTGTAGTCGATAGAAGCCTTCTGGCCGTTTTCCTTCTCCTTGATATTGGCAAACACCTGGTAGAGGGGCACCTCCTCGGTGTCGGTATACATGGCGATGTCGGCAAGCGAGATGACACGGTCGGCTGCAAAGGCAGGCATGCGACGGTGGCTGCCATCAAGCGACTCCACGATGAGACTGCGGTTGCCACGGCTCACCAACTGATACAAACCGGGCTTGCCGGCAATAGCTAAAATAGTCTGTAACATATTCGTACGGTTTTGTTTGATTGTTATTCGTTGATTATTTGTCCTAATATCTCTCTTAGTCGGTCGGCGACCTCGGGACCGTCGTTGACCAGCACATAGTCTGCCCGAGTCCGGGCCTCGTGGGTGTGCTGATGGGCTATGCGGCGGACCACCTGTTCGCGGCTGGCTCCATCGCGCTGCATGGCTCGCTGGATACGCAGCTCGGCGGGGGCATCGACGTAGATGACGGTGTCGACCACGCCGTCAAAGCCGCTCTCGTAGAGTATGGCGCTCTCCACGGCAGCCACACGGGCGGGAGTGTGGACAAACCACTGCTCGAGGTCGGCCCTCACCACAGGGTGAATCAGGGCGTTGACGCGGGCCAGACGACTCTTGTCGGCAAACATCCACTCGGCGAGTCTGTCGCGGCAGAGCATGCCATCGGGGCCGTAGACATCCGCGCCCGCCATATCAATGAGTCCGCTTCGTATCAGGGGCGACTCATGGTTGAGGCGCTTGGCCTCGCGGTCGCAGTCGTACACGGGGATGCCATGATGCTCCGTCAGGAGGCGGGCCACGTAGCTCTTGCCGCTGCCGATGCCTCCGGTGAGGCCTATGCGTAGTGTCGTCTTCATCAGTCTTCGCTGTCTATGTCCTCTATCAGATAGTCCACCTCGCGGGGCGTGATGCTTATCTCCGTCACGCTGCGTGGCTTGGCATGCACCTTGGGCACGAGCTTGTCCTTGCTGTTGATGACCTCGGCATAGGTCACGGTGACGTAGAAGGAGTCGGGCGTGATGTGCGCGTTGTCGTCGTGCTTGGCCCAGTAGGTGATGGTCACATCGCTGGGGAAGGTACGTAGCGACTTGCCTCCGGGGAAGTTCTGCTGCTTGACCGGCACTCGGATGGTGTGTCTGCTGAGCGCTGCCACATCGTAGTGGAGGGTGACGTGCGAGGGCTCATAGTGGGCACCGCGGGGCGGTGTGAGCGTCAGTTCGTGATGGCCCGAGTGGCGCAGGTTGGAGATGACGAGCGAATCGCCTGCCGTGGCGCAGCTCATGGTGCGCAGCAACTGCTCGGGGGCGTAGACCTCCACGGAGTCGGGACTCAGGCGGCACGACTCCAGCACGTGGTGATCAGCCGTGTTGAGGGCTCCGGTGAAGAGCAGGGGCATCTTGCGGCTCACACCTCGGCTGTAGTAGAAGTCGATGGTGTCGGGACTGACGATGGACACCATGCGGGCCGTCGACGAGAGCTGTGCGAGCACAGAGGACTGGATGTCCTTTTGAAGAATGCACACGCGAGCTGCGGGACTGGTGGTCTGCAGGCGGTTGAAGTCCAGATAGACCGTGTCGAGCACGGGGTGGAGCAGCTGACGCAGCTCCGAGATGCCGCGGTCTTGTATCTGTATGGTAGCCTCCGAGGGCAGCGGCGTGGTGATGAGAGCATCCGAGGGCACCCTGCGCAAGACGAGGGGCACACGCACCTCGATGCTGATGGTCTCATTGAGCGCCTGCATGAGCCAGAAGCATGCCGAGACGACAAGAAAAAAGAGGAAGAGCATCATCTCCCTGCCAGGTAGTCTGGACGGGAGCTGCCTAATCTTCCTCCATGCCTTGTATAGTCTCAAATATTTCTTCACGAGCTACGTGCAGCTATTACTTCGCAGGCTCTGCGAATACGGGGTTTACGGCATTGCGATCCACCTCGATAGTCACACCATTGCTGACCTCGAGGGCGATACGGTTGTTGGCCTCGTCGATGCGACGCACCTTGCCATAGATGCCACCGAGGGTGACCACCTCAGCACCAGGAGCGATGCCGTTGCGGAAGTTCTGCAGTTCCTTCTGCTTCTTCTGCTGTGGACGGATGATGAAGAGCCAGAAGATGACTACGATGAGGATGAGGGGTAGGAATGACATGAAGGCATTGCCGCCTCCCTGAGCCTGAAGTAAGATAAATGCTGTGTTCATTGTTAGTTGCTATGTTAATGGGGATATTGTTTAGAAACGCTTACCGATCAGTTTGTTCTCCTCCTTGAGCTGCTTGCTGATGGTGTCGAGCAGGGCGTTGACATAACCGCCGCTGCGGGGAGTGCTGTAGGTCTTGGCTATCTCGACGTACTCGTTGATGCTGACGCTCACGGGGATGTCGGTGCAGGTGACAATCTCTGTCAGGGCTGTCTGGAGTATCACGATGTCCATGAGGGCCATACGACTCATCTCCCAGTTGGTATTGTTCTCCTCGATGAGCTTGCGGTAGGTCTCGGCATTCTTGATACTGTTGCGGAAGAGGTTGGCAGCATACTGCTTGTCCTCCTCGTTGCGATACTCGGGCATGAGCTGCTGCATCTCTCCGTTGGCCTCCTCAAACTGGCGGATGCTCTTGAGCACAAACGAGTCCACGATGGCCTTGTCGTCGTTCCAGTAGAGGCTCAATGACTCGAGTTCCTCGTCGATGGCCTCGTTGTTGGTCAGCAGGCTGCGGTAAATCTTGTGCCAGAGGTTGCGGTCTGCCTCGTATGAGAAGTCGCCAGCCTTGATGTAGTCGTTGTAGATGTCCGACTTGATGATGCTGGCATAGAGCTGGTGGATGAGGTCGTCGCGGTCCTTCCACTGGAAGTTGCGGAGCTCGATGCTGGCCTCCTCCTTCTTGCGGAGCTGCTTGGCAAATTCCTTGAGGTGGAAGTTGGTCTCGAGCTGAGCCAAGAACTTATTGTCTACAAACTGTGTGCTTACCTCGCCCTCCAGACCAAGCTGTGAATGACGGACGCGTGTAGCCTCCACGCCCTCCTCAGCCACGCGCTTGATGTCGAGCATCAGCAGAAACATGAGATTGTACAGGTAGTAGGTGTTTGACAATGACTTGAACAACTCTTTCTCAGAGTCGAGCAAATCCATCTCACCGTTCTGGTAGTAAGCGTACGAAATCTGTACAACCTTGAGTCTAATCAGTAGTCTGTTTATCATAATATATTATGTATGTTCATAACACAAAAGTGGTGCAAAATTACTCATTTTCCCCCAAAGCCATATATTTTTCTCTCTTTTTTTTGGTAGTTTCAGTAAATATGGCCAATTTTGGAGCTCAAAATCTAAACACACAACGAATGCAAACATCTCACAATCCAGAATACAATGCAGAGAAGGACATCTTCTTCTCACGCACCGTAAAGGCTGGCAAGCGCATCTACTACGTCGATGTCAAGCGCAGCCGCAACGACGACTTCTATGTGGCTCTCACAGAGAGCAAAAAGGTCGTGACGGGCGAGGGAGAAGATGCTCGCGTCAGCTTTGAGAAGCACAAAATATTCCTCTACCAGGAGGACTTCGAAAACTTCCTCCAGGCCATCACCGACGCCGTAGGCTACGTGGAGCAGAACAAGGGCAAGCGTGAGCCACGCCCCGAGGAGCAAAACCTCAACATAGACATCGACATCGATTTCTAACCCTATCCACATCCCACAGATTATGAAGAAAAAGTTTATGGCTACACTCCTCGGTGTGGCCTGTTGTTGTGTAGCAGCCACCAAGGTGTGCCGCACCTCACTCTCTGACACCAAGACTCCTGCCGATACCACCACCGTAGAGAAGCACTACAAGGAAGTGCGCCGCCCCACCCCCAACCTGGGCAAGGGCCGCAACGAGGTCATCGGCATCGTGCTCCACCACACCGCCGAACCGCAGCCTGTGTCGCGCTCGGTCAACAAGTTGTGCGACCCCAAGTCGGGCGTGAGCAGCCATGTGGTGATCGACACCGACGGCACACGCTACGTGCTGGCTCCCCCCACAGCCGTGTGCTGGCATGCCGGCAAGTCGCACCTCAACGGTCGTGACGGATGCAACAACTTCACCGTGGGCATCGAGTTCCAGGGCAACACCCTTGAGGAACCACTCACCGACGACCAGATACAGAGCGCCATCGAGTACATGCTGCCCATCATACGCCAATACAACATATCGCTCACCAACATCGTGACCCACGAACAGATACGCAACGCCTGGAAGAAAGCTCACCCCAACGCTCACAGCTATGGCAAAGTGGACATCACACCCACAGAATACGAGCGCGTCATGATGGCTCTGCGCAAGGCCATGGCCCAGTAAGCTCACGCCATACACCATGCCACCTGCCCCAAAAAGCACCATAACAAAACCGGTAAAACGGCATAGTTGCCCAGGCAAAACGGCATAGTTAGATGCGATAGTCCTCTCCAGTTAGCCAGCAACTTCGCCCCAGTTGGCCAGCAAAAATTCCACAGTTGGAGAGCAAAATCTGGACTATTTAGCCCATTATCAATAGAAAAAGGTAGCCGATGCATTGCCGTCTCGCAAAAAAACACTACCTTTGCAACCGCTTTTTTGAGCACATCCGTGTGATGGCAAAATTAAGCAGAGAAAACTTAATTTAGAGTAACACAAAAACTAAAAGAACAATGAGAAGTATCGACGTAAAGGGTACAGCCCGCGTTGCTGGTGGCAAGAAGGCCGCTAAGGAGATTCGTAAGAGTGGGGCAATCCCCTGCAACCTCTATGGTGTAGAGAAGGATGCTAACGGCCTGCCCGTATCACAGTGCTTCAGCGCTACCATGAGCGAGCTCCGCAACCTCGTTTACACCCCCCACATCTACACCGTCAACCTCAACATCGACGGCAAGGAGTGCAAGGCTATCATGAAGGAGCTCCAGTTCCACCCCGTGACCGACCAGCTCCTCCACGTAGATTTCTACCAGATCACCGACGAGAAGCCCATCGTAATGGAGGTTCCCGTTAAGCTCAACGGTCTGGCTGAGGGTGTTAAGGCCGGTGGTAAGCTCGCTGCAAGCGTACGTAAGCTCAAGGTTCGCGCTCTCTACACTCAGATTCCTGAGGTACTCGACGTAGACGTGACCCACCTCGGTCTCGGTAAGACCATCAAGGTGGCTGAGCTCAGCTACGAGGGTCTCGAGATCGTTACCAGCCCCAGCGTTGTTGTATGCCAGGTTAAGATGACACGTAGCGCTATGAGTGCTGCTGCAGCTGCTCGCGGCTAATCCCCCACGCATCAACACACAGACTCACAAGGCGACAGGTTGCAGAGCAACTTGTTGCCTTGCTTTTTGATATGAGTATTATTGCCAACATACTCTCCGTCTTCTGCAAGAAGGAGAACAAAGAAGCAACAGATCCGACAATGAAATATCTGATAGTAGGACTCGGCAACGTAGGTGCCGAATACGAAGGCACACGCCACAATGCGGGATTCCGCGTGGTGGACGCACTGGCCCAGGCCGGCGGAGCCACCTTCCAGGACAAGCGCTACGGATTCGTCACCAAGATGCGCGTCAAGAACAAGGAACTCGTGCTCCTCAAGCCCTCCACCTACATGAACCTCTCGGGCAATGCCGTGCGCTACTGGCTGCAGCAGGAGAAGATACCCGTGGAGAATCTCCTCGTGGTCGTCGACGACCTCTCGCTACCCGTAGGAGCCATACGCATCAAGCCCTCGGGCTCGGCAGCAGGCCACAACGGTCTGAAGCACATCGCACAGATGCTGGGCACAGAGAAATACAACAGACTGAAGTTTGGCATCGGCAACGACTTCCCCCGCGGAGCCCAGGTGGACTTCGTATTGGGTAAGTTCAGCCCCGAGGACAGCAAGGTGATGGACGAGAAGGCCCTTGTGTGCTGCGACGCCATCAAGGCCTTTGCCCTGAGCGGACTCCAGTTTGCCATGTGTAACTACAACAACAAGTAAGCGCTTATGGACAACAACGAAGCCCGCATCGACAAATGGCTCTGGGCAGCGCGCATTTTCAAGACGCGCACCATAGCCGCAGCAGCCTGCAAGAAAGGACAGGTGAGCATGAAGGGTGCACAACTCAAAGCCTCGCGCACCATCAAGGTGGGCGACGTGGTGGACGTGCGCAAGCCACCCATCACCTACTCCTTCCGCGTGCTGCAAGCCATCGAGAAGCGCGTGGGAGCCAAGCTCCTGCCCGAGATACTGGAGAATGTGACTGCTCCCGAACAGTACGAACTGCTCGAGATGAGCAAGATCAGCGGATTCATCGACCGTGCGAAGGGCACCGGACGCCCCACCAAGAAGGACCGCCGCAGCCTGGAGGAATTCACTGACACTACGCCCGTATTCTTCGGCGACTTCGACTTCGAGGACGACGATGAGGAGGAGATAGACGACTAACAGAAAATGACCCCGGTCTCACACATGTGGAGACCGGGGTCATTGCATATCACAGACCGGGGTGTGAGCACCGCAGAGACCGGGGTGTCTGCTTACCACATACCCGGGTAAGATTGGACAGATAGGCAGAAGAGGTCGGGAAGAAGCCCTACTCTGCCGTGATGCGGCAGATATTGACCACCGTCATCATGGCCTTCACCATGCTCTGGATGGGCACAAACTCATGACGGCCGTGGAAGTTGAGACCACCCGCAAAGATGTTGGGACAGGGCAGATCCATGAACGAGAGTTGTGCACCGTCAGTACCGCCACGGATAGCCACCACGTCGCAGTGTCCGCAGGCCTCCTCGATGGCACGCTTGGCAATGTCGGTGATGTGAGGCTTGTCCTCGAGCTGGCAAAGCATATTGTAGTACTGGTCCTTGACGGTGGCCGTCACCATGCCCTCGCCATACTTCTCGCACATCTTCTGGGCGAGGTCGACTACAAACTGCTTGCGGGCCTCAAACTTATCGCGGTTGTGGTCACGGATGATGTAGGTCAGTTCGGCACCCTCCACGCTGCCACTCATGGCATAGAGATGATAGAAGCCCTCGTAGCCCGTGGTCGTCTCGGGGCGCTCCTCCATGGGCATCATCTGGGCAAACTCGCTGGCCAGGATGCAGGCATTGACCATCTTGTCCTTGGCATAGCCGGGATGCACATTGAGGCCCTTGATGGAAATCTTGGCCGAAGCGGCATTGAAGTTTTCATACTCCAATTCTCCGACCTCGCCACCGTCCATAGTGTAGGCCCACTCACAGCCAAACTTCTCGACATTGAAGAGGTGAGCGCCACAGCCTATCTCCTCGTCGGGATTGAAGCCAAGACGTATCTTGCCGTGCTTGATTTCGGGATGAGCCTGCAGATAGGTGATGGCTGTCACTATCTCTGCGATGCCGGCCTTGTCGTCAGCGCCGAGCAGCGTGTGGCCGTTGGTAACGATGAGATCCTCGCCGATGTGCTGCTTGAGTTCGGGGAACTGACTAACAGCCGTGACGATGCCCGCCTCGGCATCAAGCACGATGTCTGAGCCATCGTAGTTCTCGATGATACGGGGACGTACATCCTTGCCGCTATAGTCTGGGCTGGTATCCATGTGGGCGATGAAGCCGATGGTGGGCACCTCCTTGTCGGTATTGGCAGGCAGGGTGGCATAGACATAGGCATGCTCGTCCATCTCCACATCCTCAAGGCCCAGGCTCTGGAGTTCGTCCACCAAATAGCGGGCCAGATCAAACTGCTTCTCGGTGCTTGGGCACTTGCCCTCGTTGTCTTCACTCGATTGTGTGTCGATGCTTACATACTTTAGGAAGCGATCGACCAATTCCTTGTGTTCCATGTATCCTTGTTGCTTTTTCGTTTGTCTCTACTGCAAACTTACGCCATTTTTTGCAAACGAACAATAGTATGCAGATTTTTTCTATTACCTTTGCACCGAAACAACACACTCATGACAAACAACTACCTGCACAAACTACCCGCTGAAGCTCTTTGCATTGAGCCCCCCGAACGCTTCACCTATCCCTTCTGCTACACGCCACACCCATTGGTGAGGATAGCCGCCGAGGAGGTGAAGCATGAGCTCCGCAAGCATCCCGAGTGGATGGAGGAGGTGGACCGCGGCAAGATGATGGGCGTACTGGTGGTGGAGGGTGGCGAGTATCTGGCTGCCTTCTCGGGCACGTTGTGCGGGGTGAGCACCCTGCCCTGGTTTGTGCCCCCCGTGTTCAACCTCCATGTTCCGGGCTGCTACTTCCAAGAGGAAGAGGCCCGCATCTCGGCCATCAACCGCATGGTGCCTCTGACCGACGAGCTGAAGCGTGAGCGCAAGGAGCGCTCGATAGCTCTGCAGGGGTGGTTGTTCGACCAATTCCACTTTCTTAATGCACGGGGAGAGGAGAAGTCGCTGAGAGACATCTTCGGCGACAAGACTCCCCCATCGGGCTCTGGCGAATGCTGCGCCCCCAAACTGCTGCAGGCTGCTTACCAATTAGGTAAGAAGCCTTTGTGTATGGGCGAGTTCTGGATGGGCACCTCGCCCAAGGACGAGGTGAGAGAGGAGGGACACTTCTACCCCTCGTGCCGGAGCCGTTGCAAACCCATACTCGGCCACATGATGGAGGGACTCGAGGTGGACGAGAACCCTCTGCTGCAGAAGATGCAGGCCGTGGTCAGCGAACTGAGGACCGTCTACGAGGACGACACGCTACTCGTCATCGATAAGCCCTCGGGCATGCTCTCCGTGCCAGGCAAGGATGAGATGCCCAGTGTGCAGAGCGTGCTGCGCGAGCGTTATCCCGAAGCCACGGGGCCCATGATTGTACACCGCCTCGACATGGACACGAGCGGACTGATGGTTGTGACCAAGACCAACGAGGCCTACCACCACCTGCAGAACCAGTTTGTGCGCCACATCGTGGACAAGGAATACACCGCCCTGCTCGAGCGCGACATGGGCCTCATCGAGGGCACCATCGACCTGCTCATCTGTCCCAACCCCTACGACCGTCCGCGCCAGATAGTCAACGAGCAGTATGGCAAGCGCAGCATCACCCACTACCGCGTGGAGGGCCGCGTGGCCACCTTCCGCCCACAGACGGGACGCACCCATCAACTGCGACTCCACGCTGCCCACCCCGACGGTCTGGGCAATCCCATTCAGGGTGACCGCCTCTATGGCCACGATGGGGAGCGTCTCTGCCTCCACGCAAGCCGCCTCTCGTTCATCCATCCCACGACAGACGATAGAATGACCTTCGAGGCTAAGGCTCCCTTCTGCAAACAATGATGACACCATCGGATAATGCCAAAAACTCTGCTCCAAATAATCCTAACCAAATATGAAACTAACTATTCTTCTCTCCTTGGCCTCAGCGGCATTCACCAGCACGCTGCAGGCACAGACGCTGACCGACGTCACAAGCGAGTACATGACCAATGCCTCGTTTGAGAGCGACGACATCAGCCAACTGACCGCCGACAACACACGCGGTGCCTACGCCATCACTGCCCTCACGGGATGGACCCTCAGCGGTTCATACGGCGTGAGCGACATTATGACCTCGGCCGCTACGGCTACCGACAACAACCTCGGACGCCCCGGCCAGCCAAGCAATGGCACTCAGATGTACTACATCCGCAATGCCTGGAGCAACGGCACGGCCTCGCTCAAGCAGTCTGTCACCCTCCCCGAGGGCCACTACCGCTTTGCCGTAGACAACAAGTGTGCCACTCCCGGCACAAGCAGCAGCGGCAAGATCGTGGCTGGCGACGACAACACCACGCTAACCCTCCTCGACAATATGCCCCAGGCATGGCGCACCACGCACGTGGACTTCGAGGTGGCAAAAGCCGGTACGGTGAACATCGGATTAGAGTTCACGTGGATCAACTCTGCCGGCGCCAGTTTCCTGCTTGACAATTGCCGTCTCTACCGTCTGCCCAACGACTATACGCCCCCTCAGGACCCCACCGAGGAGAGTGTGTCATCCTACACCGAGGGCGTCATCACCAATGCCTTCGTAGACGAGGCCACCATGAAGCGCGACCTCATGGACATGCTCGCCAAGTTTGCCACCTATATGAACAATGACTGGAACCAATGCGCCGCGCCCAACTCTCTGGGCGAGAGCTGCGGTTTCTTCAAGGGCGAAAACTCGGGAGCCAACGACGAGCGCGGTGTGCGCCCCAATGCCGACCTGAGCATGATATGCGCCTTCCTGGCCAAGTACGGCAAGCCCGCCGGTGTCGTCCTGCCTCAGGGCGTGACATGGGACCGCATCGAGGAGATGGCCATGAAGAGTCTCATCTTTGCCTACTCCACCCACAAGGCCAACAAGCTGAAGGTATGCTCGGGTGGCAACTACTGGGGCTCGGTGAGCAATGGCGACCATGTGTGGGAGTCGAGCCTCTGGGCCATGAGCGTGGCTTACAGCGCCTACTTTCAGTGGGACAAACTGAGCGATGCCCAGCGCGACTACATCTACCGTCTGCTCAAGGCGGAGTGCAACTACGAACTGGAGCGCTCCATCCCCACCGGTTACCAGGGCGACACCAAGGCCGAAGAGAACGGATGGGAGGCTGACGTGCTGGCTGCCACCCTTGGTCTCTTCCCCAACGATCCCTTGGCGCCAAGATGGTTTGAGCGTCTGCGCGAGTTTGCCATCAACAGCTACTCGCACCCCAGCGACAAGGACAACCACACCGTCATCGACCCATGGTACGACCAGAAGACCGTGGCACAGCTCTACCGCGGTCAGAATCTCTACGACGACTACTCGCTGCAGAACCACAATCTCTTCCACACCTCATACCAGAACGTCGTGATGCAGGAACTCGGCGAGGCCGCACTGGCCCTCAAGATGTTCCAGCAGGGACTCCACGGCGAGGAGCGATGGAAGACCAACGCCCTGATGCACCACAACCAGGAGGTGCAGGACAGCATCCTCAACTGGCTCGCATTAGCTGATGGCGAACTGGCCATGCCTAATGGCAATGACTGGAGTCTCTTCCTCTACGACCAAATCACCTCGTATAGCACACAGGCCTGCTTCCAGCACGATGCCAATGCGCTGCTGCTCGAAAACCTGGCCTACAAATATATACAGGCCCGCCAGAAGACCACAGAGGATGGTTCGTGGCTGCTCCGTGCTGACGTCGGTGCACGCCGAATGGGCGTGGAGGCTCACCGCGTGATGATGACCTACCTGATGCACGAGGTGATGAGCACCGCCGACATGACACCCAAGTCTTGGGACGACTTCAACAGCGAGTTTTCAGCCGCACGCCTCCTGCCCTGTCAGAACATCGTGCGCGCTGCGAGCAACGACCGTTTCACCTGTTTCTCATGGAGCGACGGTCTGAAGTCATACACCGGCTACTTTGCTGCCAACTCGGCCGACAAAAACAAGATTGTGGTGCCCTACAGAGCCAACAACACGGGCAACCTGCTGGGATGGTACGAGGTGAAGGGACAGACCACCGATGCACAGCCCATCGTGAAGGGCAAATACCAGCTCAAGGGCAACGCTTATGTGATGAACGGCGAGGTGAACACCAATGGCGCTACGCTCAACAATCGTTTCGCCCTCTACTCCACCCCCGGCAATGCCCTCATCTATCTCGACTACGTGACGGCCAAAACCAGCACCACCATCACCAGCGAGAAGGGCGGACTCTTGGCTATCAGCACCGACGAACTGATGAAGACACGACGCACCCTCTACTATGGCAACGAGGCCACCCGACACAAGCAGTTAGAGGGAAGCGAATTCACCACCATGCAGTCTGAGTGGGTCAACATCGACAACGAACTGGGTGTCGTGGGCCGCAACGGCAAACAGATTGCCTTTGGCGACCGCGGACAGAACAACAGTATCTACACCTCGAAGCTCTATCCCATGTACAGCAATGAGGAGCGCAGCGTGAGAGCCCTCCAGGTGGTAGATAGCCGCAACCTCGTGTACTACTCGCGCATCGATGCTCCCACCACCAAGGCGCTCTACGACCAACTGCAGGTGGTGACCAATCTCAACAAGGGATGGAACGGCGTCATCGCAGCCGACCCCAATGGTGTGTGCTATCTGTTGGTGGCCAACTTCAAGGGCGCAAACCGCGAACAGGCTCTCGCAGGCATTACCTGCCAACTCGGTGCTCCCGTATTCGCAGAGGAAACATCCATCAGCGGTTCGGCATCATCAGCCACAGTAAAGGCCAGCATGAACCAGGCCGTAGGCGAGGAACTGCGTATATATATAAAAGGTAGCGGCGTGACGGCTCAGCAGGACAGTGAGGATGCCTGCAAGGCCACCATCACCAACACCTCAGCCCAACGACAGACCATCGAGGTAACCATCATCTCCCACGAGGGAGAACAGATTGCGCGCCAGCTCACTCTGGGCGCAGGAAAGGGTGTACAGGTGTCCGTCGTCGACGGAGTGTTTCGCGAAGAAGAAACTCAAGAAACAGCCATAGAGGGCATCACCACCACCATCTCACACAAGGCCTACGACCTAAACGGACGTCCTGCCCAGCCCTCCACCCGAGGCATCGTGATCGAAGGCGGCAGGAAGATAGCCAAGTAAGCACATACCCGCCACACAACACAAGCGGACCGAGCCCCTCGCCACACGGGGGGGATTCGGTCCGCTTGCCTTTAATTTAAGGCCTATAGACTGCCTCAGTAGCCTATATAGCCTAACCTCACAGACCATACAGTTTATCATAGCAGCATATATGGTTTGCCACAACAGCATATATCGGCCAACGTAAGGCTGAGCATGACTGCCTCACAAAGTAAGGGGGGGGAGGAGCTTGCAGAATGAAAAGTGAAAAACAAAAAGAGAAAAGTTTGCTAACTTCCATTGTTCCACACCTCCCCGCTAACCCATAATTTCTGCGGATTTCAGAAAAATCTGCCGCACGATAAAGAGAAAAGTATCTGAATTGGCCTATGCACAACTGATTTTTGCTTATATTTGCCGCATCATAAAGCAGAACCGTCATGATACAGGAACAGAGAGCAAGATACATCAATCCGCTTACGGACTTCGGGTTCAAGAAGATATTCGGCGATGAGGAGATCATGCGCGACTTCCTCAACGACATCATCGAGCCCGAGTCGCCCATCATGCAGATCACCTTCATGGACAAGGAAATGCCCGCTGAGACCAAGTATGAACGAGGTGTCATCTACGACATGCGGTGCATGCTCGAGAGCGGTGAGGAGGTCATCGTAGAGATGCAGAACAGAGGACAGGACTACTTCCGCGACCGCATCTGCTACTACATGGCCCGCGCACTCTCGGTGCAGGGAGAGCGCGGAGACAATGAGTGGAAATTCCGTCTGCACCCCGTCTATGGCATATTCTTCATGAACTTCCGCCTCAAAGAGAATGAGAAGGAGGAAAGCACGAGCACAGGCATCAGCCACGTAGCACTGGCCAACGTAGGCACAGGCAAGATGTTCTCGGACAAACTACAGATGTGGCTCATCGAACTCCCCCGCTACCGCCGTATGAGCGAGGCAGACTGCAAGACTAACAAAGACTACTGGTTATACACCTTAACACACATGGAGACTATGATACAGAATATTCCCTTCCAGAATCAGAAGCCAATCTTCCACAAACTGGAGAATATGGCTGACATGGCCGAACTGACCCCCGAGGAGCGCAACTACTACCAGGTGAGCCTCGACTCCTATCGCACCAACCTGGCTGTGATGGAACATGAGCGCAACGTGGGACGTGCTGAAGGACGCGCTGAAGGACGTGCTGAAGGACGTGCTGAAGGACGCGCCGAAGGACGTGCTGAAGGACGTGCTGAAGGTGAAAGCCTTGGCTACAAACGAGCCATGGATGCTGCCATCAATGGCATGCGTGCAAGAGGAATGAGAGATGATGTCATCGCCGAGATACTTGGGATGGACATTGCCCAAATGGGATAGCGTAGCATACGACAATAACGGCAAAGCCCCTGACACTCGATTACGTAGTGTCAGGGGCTTTGCTGTATTCTGTCTGCCTTAGTTACGCTCTAAGCGGAGCACCTGGTCGCAATGCTCCACGACTGCAAGGCGGTGGGTGATAAATATCAGCGTGCGTCGTCCGCGGAGTGCTGTGGAGAGGTTGTGGAGCAGCTGTTTCTCCGTTTCCATATCCAAGGCCGAGGTGGCCTCATCGAGCAGCAGGATATTACCCTTGCGCAGCAGGGCACGAGCGATGCTGATACGCTGAGCCTGACCCTCACTCAGTCCGCTGCCGCCCTCGCCACACTGTTCGTCGAGACCGCCGGGACGCTCCACAATGAAGTCTGCACAGGCCAGATGAAGTGCCTCGCGCATCTCATCCTCAGTGGCTTCGGGGTTGCCCAAGAGCAGATTGTCGCGGATGGTGCCGCTGAAGAGGGTGTTGCCCTGAGGCACATACACCAGATTGCATCGCGTCAGCGGTGAGGCCTCCACACTGCGCTCCTCATCATAGATCATCACCCGGCCGCTTTGGGGGCGAAGCAGCGAGAGTATGAGGCGGATAAGCGTGGTCTTGCCCGCACCCGTTTCGCCCATAATAGCCGTGGAGGATCCGAGGGGAAAGTCAAAGGAGAGGTGCTGGATGATGTGGCGCTTCTTGATGTCATAGGCATACTCCACATCTTCGATACGGATACCCGCTCCATGCGGGAAGCAGACATTCTCACCCTTGGCCTCGAGGGGTACCTCCTCGAGTTCCATGAGGCGCTCGCCTGCCGTGAAGGCCCCGATGATGACGGGCACAAACTTGGTCAACTCACGGAAGGGGCCCTGTATCTGGCCCACGAGTTGGATGAAGGCAATCATCATACCATAGGTGATGGTACCATCCTGCAGGCGGAATACACCCCAAAGGAAGGTGACCAGGTAGCCTGTGGCAAAGCCCATGCTAAGCAGCGTGGCAGAGAATGACGAGAAGATGGTCTTGTGGCGTATCTGTCGGCGCAGTATCTGCTGTGCTCCGTCAAGGCGGCCTGCCATGTGGTCAGTGCGCTCGAGAGTCTTGAGCACCACGCGGTGCTGCACACTCTCGGTCAGTATGCTCTGTATCTGGCTGTCTGTCTGACGTATCTCACGCGTCAACCTGCGCATCTTGCGCACATAGAGACGGCTGAGCAGGATAAAGAGGGGCAGGATGACCACCACGATGCAAGCCAGCATCTGGTCCATGGAGTAGAGGAAGAAGAAGGCACCTATGAGGCGCACCGAGGTGCCGAGTGCGGCTGGGGCCGTATCTGTCACCACGGATGTGACATCCCTCACATCACGTTCCAGACGGTTGAGCACATCGCCGCTATGACGTTTCTCCAGGCCCGACCATTCACATTCCAACACACGGCGGAAGAGGCGGAGCTGCATCACATTCTGCGACTTGACGCCCAGGATAGCCCCTACCCAACGGCGGGCAAACGAGGTGCCTATCTGCAGGAGAATGACCACGACGAGCATCACTCCGGCCATAGTCAGAGTCATCTCCACGTTGCGCCCCGTGGCGATATCAATGGCCAGTTTGGTGGCATAGATAAAAGAAAAGTCAACACCCACAATAAACACACCCAGCAGCGCATTGATGCACGACTGGAGGCGGCACGGCTTACTGATCTGCCACAACCAACGCAATATGGACAATGTATTCTTCATAATTTCATAGTATGATAAGGGTAATTAAGGGCTTAAAAGGGGAGTTAACTCGCTCCGCTCGTGCTTTGAAGGGACAAATGTATTGCTGATGTTCACGGGAGTATCGTCCCTTTATGGCCCTTTAGCTCCCCTTTTATACCCCTTTTATACCCTTAATTACCCTTAAACGGAAAGTCTCAAACCCTCTCTCTCACATCGCTTCCCCACATCAACTTGTTGCGCAAGGTGTGGAAGAAACTGCCATCAGGACGATGCACCACATTGATATTATATGGGGCACGCTGCAGATGCAGACGGATGCCCTCATGGCAGGTCTCGCTGCGGCCGTCGAGCGACACGAGGTAATTATCCGTACGGCTCTCCACGGTGAGGTCAATGGTGACATCATCGCGCAACACGATGGGGCGTACATTGAGCGTATGGGGCGCAACAGCCACCACACCGAGTGTCTCACTGCCAGGGGCCAGTATGGGACCATTGACGCTCAGCGCATAGCCCGTACTGCCCGTGGGGGTATTGATGATGAGACCGTCTGCCTGGTAGGTAGTGAGATAACGCCCGTTGACATCCACTCGTATACTTATCATCGAGGAATTGTCGCGCTTGAGCACCGCCACCTCATTGAGCGCATAGGGATAACCCTCGGGGTGGCCCTCTGAGTAGGAGAGTTGAAGCACACTGCGAGAGCCTATGCTATAATTGCCTGCGTAGAGTTGCTCGATGGCCGTGTCAATCTCATCAGCCGAAACATCGGCCAGAAATCCCATGCGCCCCGTATTGATACCCAGTATGGGCGTACCCTTGGCACCGACACGGCGAGCCGCCTCGAGGAAGGTGCCATCACCACCCATCGACACCACGAAGTCGACATCAAAGTCATCGCCCTCGATGAGCCCCGTGGCCGTTACATCCAGACGCATGTCATCCACAAGGTAATGATAGAAGCCGGCATCGATATAGACCTCTGCCCCACGCTCGGCGAGCAGCGAGAGGAGTTTCTGTACGGAGACGGATTTCTTGGCTTGATAGACGTTACCAAATAGAGCAAATTTCTTCTTACGCATATTTTTATTACTGGTTAGGGAGGCAAAATTAATGTTTTTTCCTAACTTTGCCATCGTTTCATATGAATATTCAACCTAAGATGACAAAATTAAGTGTAAACATCAATAAGGTTGCCACCATCCGCAATGCCCGCGGAGCCAACAATCCAGATGTTGTCAAGGTGGCTCTCGACTGCGAACAATTCGGTGCACAGGGCATCACCGTTCACCCACGCCCCGATGAGCGTCACATACGCTATCAGGACGTACGCGACCTGCGCCCAGTTCTCACCACTGAATTCAATATTGAGGGACAGCCCTGCCCCTCGTTCGTCGACCTCGTCATGGAGGTAGTACCCACACAGGTCACACTCGTGCCCGATGCGCCAGGCCAGATCACAAGCAATCATGGCTGGAACACACGCGACGACTTCGACTTCCTCAAGGAGGTCACAGCCACCTTCCACACCAAGGGCATACGCGTCAGCTGCTTCGTCGACGCCGCCCCCGAGATGGTGGAATACGCTGCCAAGGCGGGTGTAGACCGCGTCGAGCTCTACACCGAACCCTATGCCACCCTCTATCCCTCTGATCGCGAGGCTGCCATTGCCCCCTTCATCGCTGCAGCTGAGAAGGCACGCCAGTTAGGCCTCGGCCTCAATGCCGGCCACGATCTCAGCCTCGAAAATCTGGCTTACATGCGTCAGCAGATACTCTGGCTCGACGAGGTAAGCATCGGTCATGCCCTCATCTGCGATGCCCTCTACCTCGGCCTCGAGGAGACCATCAAGCAGTACAGAGCGCAACTTTCCTGAAAGGGTAATAAAGGGGAGTTTAAGGGATATAAAAGAAGAGCTAAAGGGATATATAGGGACGATACTCCTGTGAACATAAGCAGAACATTTGTCCCTTTAAAGCCCTTTAACTCCCCTTTCAACCCTTAAAAACCTACCACATAAAACCTACCACATAAAACATAAAAATATGATATACGCATTCCTCGCAACTGGCTTTGAGGACATCGAAGCCCTTGCACCCATCGACATCATGCGTCGTGCTGGACTCGACGTACAGACTGTAAGCATCACCGGCGACAACACCGTAGTCAGCGCTCATGGTGTAGGCGTTGTGGCCGACACCTTGCTCTCCGACATCGACTTCGCCCAGGCAGACCTTCTATTCCTCCCAGGCGGACTCCCCGGTAGCACCAATCTCGATGCCTGCGAACCTCTCCGTCAGGGCATCATGCAGCACTACGAGGCTGGCCGCCCTCTGGCTGCCATCTGTGCCGCACCTCTCGTATTCGGCCATCTCGGCATCCTCAAGGGCGTGAAGGCCACATGCTATCCCGGTGTGGAGGGCGAACTCCAGGGTGCCATCTACACCGAGGCTCTCGTGGAGCAGGATGGCCTGTTCATCACCGGCAAGGGCCCCGGTGCAGCCATGGAGTTCGGTTACACACTGGCTGAGCGCATGGGCAAGACAGCCGAGGCTGAGGCTCTGCGCGAAGGCATGATGTATAATTTCTGTCTGCAGAATGGCTAACTACGCTATCATAGTGGCTGGCGGCAAGGGACTGCGCATGGGGGGCGACATCCCCAAGCAGTTTCTGCCCATAGGCGGCATGCCCGTGCTCATGCACACCATCAGGGCATTCCGTCAAGCCTTGCCCGACATTCATATCATATTAGTACTCCCCGAATCCCAGCAGACCTATTGGCGCAATCTGTGCGAGCAATACGACTTCGACGTGCCACACTCCGTGGCCAACGGTGGCGACACGCGCTTCCACTCCGTGAGCAATGGTCTAGCCCTCATCCCTGAGAGGGAGAACGGGGTAGTAGGCGTCCACGATGGTGTGCGGCCCTTTGTATCGACGGATGTCATCCGCCGTTGCTACGAGGAGGCCATCATCCACAAGGCCGTAGTCCCCGTAGTCCCCGTAGTCGAGACCGTGCGCCACCTTCTCCCCGAAGGCAACAGCGAGACCGTAAGCCGCGATGACTACCGCCTCGTGCAGACACCTCAGACCTTCGCTCTCTCCCTCCTTCGCGAAGCCTACCAGCAACCATTTTCGCCCCATTTCACCGATGATGCATCGGTTGTGGAGGCGCTCGGCCATGCCATCCACCTCACAGAGGGCAACCGCGAAAACATCAAACTAACAACCCCATCCGACCTTGCCTACGCAGAGTTTCTGCTCAAGGGCGAGACCACATCCTAAATGAACTTCCTCGACACCGACATCAAATATCTGCCTGGCGTAGGTCCACAACGTGCCAAACAGTTGGGGGAAGAACTCGCCATACACACCTTCGAGGATCTCATCAACTACTATCCCTTCCGCCACATCGACCGAAGCCGCCTCTTCTACATTCACGAACTATCACCCGACATGCCCTTCGTGCAGATCAAGGGACAGATACTCAGTTGGGAGGAGGCAGGCGAGGGGCGCAAGCATCGCCTCATAGCCAACTTCACAGACGGTCACGCCTTCATCCAGCTCGTATGGTTCAATGGCATCAATTGGGTGCGCAAGCAGTACAAACTGCGCACCGACTACATCGTGTTTGGCAAGCCTCAGGTATTCGGCGACCACTACAGCATCTCGCATCCCGACATCGACCCTGCCGAAAGTCTTATCCTATCGGGGATGAAGATGCAACCCTACTATTCCATACCCGAAAAACTGCGTAAGAGAGGATACTCCTCGCGCACCATCGAGCATCTCACCTCTGCCCTCTTCAAGCAGATCAAGGCCCCTCTGCCCGAAACTCTGCCCCAACAACTCACTCAGCGTCTGGGCATGATGTCGCGCACCGAGGCTCTCCTCAACGTCCACTTCCCACAGAATGCCGAGGTGCATGCCCGAGCCACCTATCGTCTCAAATTTGAGGAGCTCTTCTACATCCAGCTCAACATTCTGCGATTCACACGCCAGCGTCAGCAGCAATACAGCGGCCATGTCTTCAATCGCGTGGGAGAGACCTTCCTCACATTCTACAACCACCACCTACCCTTCTCGCTGACAGGTGCCCAGCAGCGCGTCATCAAGGAGATGCGTGCCGACATGGTGAGCGGCCGACAGATGAACCGCCTCCTGCAAGGTGATGTGGGCAGCGGCAAGACGCTCGTGGCCCTGCTCGTCATGCTCCTGGCCATCGACAACGGTTGTCAGGCATGCATCATGGCCCCCACAGAGATACTCGCCGAGCAGCACCTTGACACCTTCAAGGGCTTCCTCAAAGACATGCCCGTAAGGGTCGAGCTCCTCACAGGCACCGTCAAGGGCAAACGCCGCCAAAAGATACTCTACGGACTGCAGGACGGTTCTGTCAACATCCTGGTGGGCACGCACGCTGTGATAGAGGATAATGTGGTATTCAAGAATTTAGGTCTCGTAGTCATCGACGAGCAGCACCGTTTTGGTGTGGCCCAGCGTGCCCGCCTCTGGCGCAAAAACACCACCCCACCCCACGTGCTCGTCATGACAGCCACCCCCATACCTCGCACCCTCGCCATGACGCTTTATGGTGACCTCGACGTGAGCGTCATCGACCAACTGCCTCCTGGCCGCAAACCCATCCAGACCGTGCACCACTACGACGACCGTCGTGAGACTCTCTACCGCGGCATACGTCAGCAAATCAGCCTGGGACGTCAGGTGTACGTCGTCTACCCCCTCGTCAAGGAAAGCGAAAAACTCGACCTCAAAAACGTACAGGACGGACGCGACCACCTGCAGCAGATCTTCCCTGACCTTCGCATCAGCATGGTGCACGGCCAGATGAAGGCCAAGGAAAAGGATGCCGAGATGCAGCGGTTCATCAGTGGCGAGACTCAGATTCTCGTGGCCACCACCGTCATCGAGGTAGGCGTCAATGTGCCCAACGCCAGCGTCATGGTCATCGAGAATGCCGAGCGCTTCGGCCTGGCTCAGTTGCACCAGTTGCGTGGCAGAGTGGGCCGTGGAGCCGAACAGAGTTACTGCATCCTGGTGAGCAAGTACGAACTGAGCAAAGACACTCGTCGCCGACTCCAGATCATGTGCGAGACCAACGACGGATTCGAAATTGCAGAGGCCGACCTCCAGTTCCGCGGCCCAGGCGACCTCGAGGGTACCCAGCAGAGCGGCACAATCTTCGACCTCCGCATGGCCAACCTCGCCAAAGACGGACAGATTGTACAACTCGCCCGCGACGAGGCCACCCGTATCCTCGATGCAGACCCCACCCAAAGCCTACCCGAGAACCATCTCATCTGGCAGCGACTACGCGAACTCGGCAAGCACGAAATCGACTGGAGCAGCATCAGCTAAAGCAATAGTCGTTGACGCTTGCGGGTTTTGTGGGGTAAGCCGCAACACGGCATTCATAAACTGCAGGAAAAATCTTGGTTCATCCGACATTTCGAGTGATAGAATAAGACAAATGGCATAAAACGAAGAAAACCGCTGAACATTCAGTATCTTTGCATAAGCACAAACAAACTAAAGAGGTCTTCGTGTGACCGAAGGTCATTTGAAGACC
>CALZKW010000016.1 GCA_945788095.1 uncultured Prevotellaceae bacterium
AAGACTATCGTCAGATGGAGAAGCGAACTGCAAAATTAGTCAGCATCAATATTAGCTGCGGATTTTAGGGTGATTACTATTTTACCAAATGTAGGGATACGAAGCAGGCATGAACACGTAGTAGCGGTTGATGAGATGCTCGAAGTCGGGACTGTCCATGCGACAGATGCCTTGCTCTGCAAGTTCTACAGCCCACTTATAGATACCATAGTTGAGGCTGTTCTCCTCAGCGGGAGGGGTGCCGGCTTTATACTCTTGTAAGAACTCTTTAGGAGTCTTGGAGCCTACGAAGCGCTCGCGCTGCATCTCGGTGGTGGTCAGGCCAGTAGCAATGGTTGCATCTGCCAACTGTGTGTTCGACACGACATCGCGGTCATAATAGCAGTACCTGAGAGTTGGGGGATAGTGGGCCTGCGGCTCCCGGGTAGTAGCCTGGAATGCCGTGACACCGCCACAGTAGGGAGTATGGGCTGTGGTATGGATGTGGCTTGTGACAGCAAAGGATGAGGAAATCACACTATAGTTGCGGCCCGCTATACCACCGATATGGGCATCCGACTTGATAGAACCGAGCTGAATGCAGGCAAAGATCAAACCGTAGTTGTCGCCTACGAATCCTCCCACGTAATCGCTGTCTCCCTTGGCGAGAATCTCCATGTCTCCGGCAAACTTACTGCCACAGATGATGCCATAGTTGACATTGGCAAATCCACCATTTGCCTCAATACCACCGTAGGTGGAGAGAATGATGAGATTGTTGACATGGGCATTGGGGCCAAGGGTATGGAAGAAGGCATTCTTCTTGATCTGACTGATGAGGCGTACTCCACCAAGGAAGTTGCCATCGAAGGGATGTGTCTCGTCGCCAATGCCAGGCCAGTCTACACCCGTGCCGGTCATGATGGCCTTGGGCTGGAGCACCATGTTGGCGTCGAGTTTGACATACTGCCCCGTGAAGGCGCGGCCGCTCTTGACCTCATAGGCAAAGGAGACGAGCTGCTGGGCGGTACAGATGGTATAGGGATGGGCCTCGGTGCCATCATTGCCATAGATGTCGAGTATGCCGCTGCCCGAGTCGTAGAGCCAGGTGGCATCGTCCTCGGTGGCCTTGGGGTCGGTGGCAATGGTGAAGTTGGCCCTGTTGGTCATCTCGGCAGTTAGAATGGTGGGATTTGTCTTCAGCTCGCCGAGGTTGGGATACTCTTCGTACTGCCATTCCATGTACTCCGCGCCGATGGTCATCTCTTCGTTCTGGTGGTTGAGCGAAATGTTGATGGTGGTGCAATGGCCGGCACGGTACTCGATGCCACTGATGGTGGCATGATAGGTGCGGGTGATGGTAGCGGAGGGATTCATGGGTTCGGGATAGGTGACATCAAAATCGATGTCCTGGGTAACACCTATGTCGGGCACGGCCAGACCATAGAAGACGAACTGCTTGCCGATACCGGTACCGGTGCCGTCAGGACGGGGTATCCAGAGTCGGGCATCCTTGAGCACCTGACCTGTAGCCGAAGCCACCACGGCGCTACTGTTCTGATACCATGTGTAGCGCGTCTTCATGCCTTTGAGCTGCATATCACTAACCACCGACTTGGTATCATCGCTCATGTTGCTGGCCGAGAAACCAGTGATATTGACGGCAATGCGCACCATGGCCAGAGCATGACGGAAGAAGAGTTTGGCCACCGATCCACCCGTCTCGGCCACCTTCTCGGTGTCGTAGGTGAGGAGGAGATCGTCATACTTGATCTTGTCGTTGGTGGTATGGTCGATGATGTTGGGGTCGGCATTCTGACCGAGTGTACCCTCATAGATATTGGTGGCTGAGGTGTAGGCCCAATGGAAGTCTGCACCAGCAGGCTGCTGGGGCAGAGAGTATCCGATAAAGGTATGGTTGTTGGCAGCATCGCTCCAGTAGATACGGTCGGGCACATTGGCTGATGCCTCGGTGCGTCCCTGCTCATCATCACGGTTCCATCCTCCTGAGGTCTGGCCAGCACCTACGGTGTGCTTATAGACAATGCCGAGATACGAAAAACCATCGATGGGCAGGTCTGTACGCTTGATAGAGGTAAACACCATCAAGTCGTTGTTGATGAACGCACTACGGCCCACATAGTTTTCCTCATCCAGAGGTGCCACACGGGTGGAGAGTCCACCAGCCACCTCGGCCTCGACACCCACGAGGGGTACGGCCTTGGAGTAGTCGAGAACGGGATCTTCCTCCTTAGAACAAGCCGTAAGGAGAAGTACCGAGAGAAGTATAAGAGAGAGTTTCTTCATTTTGCTTGGAGTAAAGAGTCTGAAGTCGAAAGGCTGAGGGCTTAAAGACAGAAGCCTGAGGTCGAAGGGCTGAGGTGGACATCCTTTCCGGTCAGTCTATTGTCTAAGACTTGCATCACCCTGCGACGTGACATTAATGTGGTTAGTTGAGAGTGAGACGTACGGGGTAACACTTGCCCTCCTCAAAGGTTGTGGGCTCGAGCTGGGCTGAGTAGCGGCGCTCACCATCGCGGATCCAGAAGGTGGCTCGTGAGGTTAGCGTGCAGGGAGGCACGTGGAGGTAGTAGTGGCGGGGAGCTACGCGATAGCAGGTATAGATGCCAGTGTTGGGCACGGTGTCTACAACGTCACTCTTGACACCTCCGGGCAGGGGGTTGCCTGTCATCTGAGCGATGGACGAACGGCTGGGGGACTCCTTGATAACCTCTATGCCGAGGACGCGGCCATTGTTGGCATAGCTACACGAAGCCTTGTCGCGATAGGTATACGCTTCACCCTCGTAGCACTCGTCGGCATAATAGTCGCCCACGACAATCTCTGCTCCGTCGATGTCGGGCATGCCCTCGAGGGTGAGGTGGGCATCATCGGCAAGGGGGGTGTCGAGGAGGTCGTCGATGGTGATATCGAGCTTGGCCACCTTGTGCTCAAATCGGAGATGCACCTCGCGTGCACCGGTCTGACGAATGGCCTGGGCCCATACGACGTCACTCTTCTTATAGTTGTCGAGGGTGGACTGGTCAGCATAGAAGAAATTGCTGGGTCGACTGTAGCGGTAATTACCCACCACATAGATACGGTAGTCAATGGTATTCTGGGCCGTATAGATATACGTTGTGGCCTGGGTTTCCATCGACTGATTGCCGCTCACCCAGGTGTCTCCAACACCGGTGATGGTGAAGGTGTAGTAGCCCGACGACCATATCTCACCGGCCTGGTGGGCGTCGGTATGGGGGCAGATAATCTTCATGCGCACCATGTCGCCACTCTCGAAGGAGGTACCATCGAGTGTGGTACGCGTAAGGGCGTCACCACTAAAGGGGGCAATGCTTGTGGTGAGGCGGACAGCGTCGGTGTCCTGTGGTATGACCGTTTCGTCGCTGCTACAGGCAGCAAGTATCACGGCGGGAAGTATGATAAGTAGTCTCTTCATTGTCATGGATATGGCGTGGCACGATGGAGCGCCGCGCAGGGGGGGGGATGATAATTAGTTAGGCTGTTCTACGGGGTTCCACTTCTTGACATCGTTGGCAGTCTGGCGGCCAGCAACCAGCTTTGGATACTGGTGCTTATAGCTATCAGCGCTGCCCTCGAAGTGCATGGTGCATGGATGTGCCATTCCTCGGTATTGGTTGTACCACCAGATGGCGTAGTTCATGGCCTTCCAGGGAGCGAGTCCGTAGTAGAGGGCATAGTTCTGAGCCAGAAGCGTAGAGAGGGGCACATCCTTGATGATATAGTCGTTCTTGGCTCGGAGGATGTCTGTGGAGCGGCCACGGATATACTCGCAGAGGGAGTAGTCGTCGGTGGTCGTACCCACTGCCTTGGCCGAGGGAGAGAGCGTCGTGTCGTAGTAGTTGCACATGAAGTTGGCAAACGAGGGTTTTAGACCGAGGTTCTGACCGCTACGCTGCGAAGCCAGACTGATCTGGGGGCGTAGGAGGTAATTGCCGGCAGCATCCTGCTGCTCTGAGCCTACGAGGGCACCGCCCGTGATGCCACGTGCAGCCTGCATACAGCCAAACATATTGACGCTGCTGGCCGTACCGACCAATGCACCACCGGCATCGCCCACATGGATGCAACCCACCACATAGCTGACGCCACGCACACCGGGAGCCATAGTCAGACTGCGCGCAATGCTGTTGGTGGTGGATGGAGCGTGGAGCGACACGCCTGCGATATAGGTGGGATTGATACCCGTGTCGAGCAGAGCTGTGGGATGGGTACTCTCTATCTTGAGGTTGGTGATGGCAGCTCCGTCGGGGGCATTGCCATTGATATAACCAAAGAGATACTCATTCTGCATGTTGAGGTTGCTCAGGGTGTGGGCGTTGCCATTAAAATGGCCCATAAAGGGATTGGCCAACGCATTGCCGATACTCTCGAGCGACCAGTCGTGGAGGTCGATGTCGGCATCAAGCACCACGCGGAAGTTGAGGCGCAGGTTGTCGTCGTAGAAGGAGAACGGACCACGCAGGTAGTCGCGGTCGTAGTAGGCCTTCTTGTCGGCATTGGCGGGATAGTAATGGTCGAAGAAGATATAGCCCATGGCCTCTGCCTCGTCCTCCTCTATCCACTGCGGACTATACTGGCTGTTGCGCGTCGACCATCCATACTCCTTGGGCTCCTTGACTATCTGGCCGCCCACGTTGGTCTCCTTGTAGGTCTTCACGAGGCGGTAGAGGCCCGAGGTGGCAGTGGTGGCAGTACCATTGACAAGATTGATGAACTCGAGGAACTCCTGCTCGTTGCTGATATGGAACTCAGGGGCATAGTCGCTGCCACTCTCTGCGTCCAGACACGCCTTGTGAATGGCTGACTTCCACCACGAGTAGTCGGCAGAGGTCGATACGGGGCGGGTAACAGCCTCGTCGGTACCCGCAGACTGCGACTCATCCTGCTCTATCCACGAGAGCTGTTTGTCGACAACCACGGTGAGATAGCCGTAGCGATAGCCCACCCTGAAGGTATGGCTGGCCCCGGCCTCAAGCTTGAGACCATTGGGGAAGGCGGGGTTGCCCGCACCATCCTTGATGTCGCTGAGTGTGAAGATGTGGTAACCTCCCTCATAACCGCCAGTGCCCTGCTCGTCACCATTGTTGACATCATATATGTATACACGGAAACGTGTGCAAGGGGGCAATACCAACACCTCACCCTGCAGCGAAAGGTCGTTGCTCATATCGTAGGGGATGGTGATGAGATAGTAACTGCCATTGATGCCGCAGAAAAAGGGACGCTTGACTGCCTTGATCTCTGCGGGTGTCTTCTTGCCGTAGCGAACGAAGATGGACTCATCCTGCTCCTCCAGTTTGCGCACCTGGGCATCGGTGAGGGCATTCCATGCGGCGGTGTCTACGGCCTTGAGCGTACCGCGGGCCATGTCTACACCTGCAGGCATACACATACGCTGATACACGGAGGTGACCAGATCGTATTCCGCCTTGGCCTCGGCATCCGACTTGCCTGCCTCACCAGAGGCATTGTCATTGGTGGTATTGTCGGCATTATCGGCATACTTGTAGTCTTGCCATGCCTCGTCGTAGCCGGCATCGCCAGGCTCGAGGCCTGCACAAATCTCTACTCTCCTGAGGGTGTTGCCACTGCCATCGAGCACCTTGAAGGCCAAACGGCTACCCTGGTGGGCCAATACGAGGGGGATACCCTGGGTGGGACCAGAGGCATTGACCCAGTCTGCAATGCAGAAGTCGGGATAGAAATACGTCTTGGAGGCATTGTTGAGCGCATTGTGGAAGTTGCTGAGACTCCATGCACGGAATCGCAGGGTGCGACCATTGTCCCATGTCAGCGAGTCGACGTCCTTCTGGATGAAGGGCTCATAGGTACCGTCACCATCGATATCGTCGTAGCCCTTGGCACCACTGACAGGCAGCCAGTTGGTACCCAGACTGATATTGCCCTCGCCATACTTATACTTGAGGTAGTAGGTGCGGTATGCCTCTTGGCTCTCCCATGTGTTGGTCTGGTTGTTCCAGTAGTTGCGGAAGATGCGCATGCGGTCATTCTGGTTGAATGAACCATCGTCCTTACTCGTATAGCTTGTGGCGCGTGTGATGAAGCAGTCTGCCATTGAGGGTGTGAAGTCAACGGCACGACCGATGAGTGCCTGCTGCTCGGGTGTGAGCATGGGCATCATCTCATCCTGCTGGCATGCTACCAGCACGAATGCTATGAGAATATAGAGATATTTCTTCATTGTCATTGTCTTTGCGATGGCTTAGTATCGTGGTATGGCTGGGCGATGGTCTGCTACACGTCCGTTGACGTCAGAGCAGTTCTCTACATTACCCGTCACTACGGCTCCGGGGCGGAAGAGCGAACCGCCAGCAACGCGAAGGTTCATCACCTCTGCGCGCCAACCCGTGCCGCTGTCCATGTCTCTGTAGGGCAGCCACATGGTACGCTCGAGGTGCACATTGGCCTCCCAGGGTGTAGCGCCACGCTCCTGCTTGGTCTCGTAGATACCATCGAGTCCGCCAAAGAGGCTGCTGGGCGAGGTGTGCTGGATAATGGCCTTGTAGAGTGTGGCGGGCTTGCTATAGGCCGTATAGGTGTAGGGCTCTTCTGTGCCGCTACGCTCATAAAAGGTCTCAGAGCCCATCATCTCGTAGACGGTGAGGTCTGGGACCTCGACATACTGCATCTCGTCGCCCACCATGATATAGCGGTAGAGGGTGGGCAGCGAGAAGATGGAACCGTCGTAGTTGTAGACCGTGTCATTGAGTTCGGCCTTGGTGGTGGCCTCCAGACGCTCTGTCCATGCCTGGCCGGTGTTGGTCAGCGTGATGGTGTGGTAGGTCTTGGTAGTTGTGCCAAAACCATTGAGGTGGCCGGTGAAGACGAAGTCATCGGGCAAGAGACGTGCATCGATGGTGATATCCTCGTTGAGGGTAAAGTAGTCACCATGGTGTGCGCCGCCCTGATGGGCCTGTGCAAAGCGGTTAATCCATGACGAAGTACTCAAATACTGCACTTTAGATGGATCAGCTCCGGGTGTATTCTCGTCATAGTAGCCACCATCGGTCACCTTGTCGTTGCTGGGTCGCTCGCCGACAATAAAGGCTCGCTGCCAACTACTGCCTGGGGTAGAGAGGTTGAGATTGTTATCGTTGCCTACTCCATAGGGATCGTCCGTCTTGACGGTCTCGACCCATACCGAAGAACCCGACTCGTTGTAGTCCACTCCCACACGTGAGATGTAGAGGTAAAGCGAGGTCTCGCGGTTGGCATTGAGGTCTATCTTGCACGACTTGACATAGGTGAGGCCGTTGTCAAGCGTGATATCAAAGTCGATGTTGTTCTTAAGGGCAGCCAGATCGCGGCGTGTAGCTTCCGAGCTGTAACCCTCCTCATCGTACATGACATCGTCTACCGAGGTATAGGTGGGACGGATGATAATATCATAAACGGGCACGGCCGTGTAGGTCTTCTTGACGAAACCCTGTGCTGCTGGATTAGCTGCAATATCATCGTAGCGGTCACTCTGGGGATAGATGGTCTCATCCTCAGACTCGTAAATAACGAGCTCGGCCAGTTCGCCCCAGAAGTGTGGCACAATCTTACGCTCCTTCTTCCACTTGGGGGTGAGGGTGCGGAGACCGCTTGGCGACACCTCATCGTGTACTCCCTGAAGCACATCGACATTACCGAATCGGATGCTCGTATTCGTTGGATCCTCCTCAGTGGTGGGATTGCCGTCATCGTCACGCTTATAGCCCTTGATGCTGGTATCGAACGTGGGGTCGATGATAATGTAAACCAACACATGGGCCAGACGATGGCGGAAGGGCAGCAGGATGCGCTCAATGGTGGCCGAGATATTGGTATGAGCGGGCATACTGAGGTAGTGAGACAGCAGGGTGTAGTTGCCCAACTGGGCGTCCGTACCCGTATCATTGTCACCGCTCTGGTTGCTGGTCAGTTGTGGCACCTTGGTGGCCAGTTCGCTGATGTCGGTGGTATAGCGCAGACGATTGGGCACATGGAGCCCCTCGAAGTAGTGAGGACCATTGCCCTTCCATGTAGCCGGTGTCGACGACTCTGTGCCATCATCGTTGCGGTAGTTGAAGGTATACTCTGCCAGTCCACTCACGGGATTGGTCTGGTAACCATAATCAGTACCATCAGTAGTGAGCTTGAGGATGGCCACCCTCTCCTGGCGTTCAGCGTCGGTATCTGCGACCTTACCATAGGTGATGTCGAGTCCCTCCTTGAGGGGCTGTACGAGCCACCTCACCTCCTCGGCTGGCTGCGTAGTGGCCGTGGCACGGGTCAGGGGGGTGAGGTCGGAGTCTATGCTCAGACCACTCACAGCGGTACCCACACGGATGGGCTGACCGTTGTCGGTGCCCTGGGTATGAGTGGTCACCTCGTCTGAGCAGGAGGCAAGGGCCCCTGCCAGACATAATATATAGAGGTATAGAATGTTCTTCTTCATGTTAGAAACTTGTATCGTATGTTGGAGTCACGCTGTTGCGCTTGCCTATCACAGCATCTTCGTTGAGTCCGGCAGCCATCGTGTGAGCGCCCACAGCACTCAGCGGCCACCAGTTACCCTCACTCTTGTTATCCTTGTCCATACCGGTGACAATCTGGCTGTTGGCACCTGTGGTGGCGTAGCAAGAGTAGGCAATAATTGCTCCCTTGGAACTCTTGTCTGTATCACTACCTGTAGGACGCTTTGCGATGAACCAGCTCGTGCAGTCTGTAATCTGCAAAAGTGGCAGGTCCGAACTCTTAGGCGCCGTACCACCGACTATACCACCATAGAAATTGTTGGCGTTGTGAGCCTTGGTAGATATAGCAGAGGGACTGAGCGCATTGTCGTCATTGCCCAGATAGGTACACTGGGTGATGGTGGCATGGGCCGCACAGGCCACAATACCGCCTGCATAGTGCTTGGCCTGCGAAGTGGCACCCTCAGGAAGCCACATCTTCACAGGAACCTTCACCTTGCAGTTTCTCACCGTGGCACCACCATAAGCCCACACCACGAGGCCAGCAGGGGTCGATGACTGTATGTAGGCATCATTGTGGGCCTTGACCTGCACATTGCTGATACGGCCACTGCCATAGACAGCATAGGCCAGAGGCGCAATGGCATCCTCAATACTGTAGAAATCGCTGCTATTGACCGAGGGTGAGGCCACCAGGGGCTTGTCGAGGTAGAGCGTCAGGTCGCGCACCTCACCAAGGATGCAGTTGAAGAGCATCGGAGCGGTGGTGTAAGTCGTAGCCGCACCATCGCCGGGGCCGGTACCTGTGGTGGTGGTCACGGTCTTAGTGCCGGTAAGCGTGATGGTCTTGCCATTGCCATCGAGATTAAACGATACGTTGTTGATATGCGAACCGTAATTGTCAGCAAACACACGTCCATGGGGCCAGTCGGTGATGGTGTCGTTGGTACTGGCCACCTCAAAGCTCTGCGACACGCGGTAGTTCTTGTTCATGATGTTGTAGGCATTGGTCATGAGGGTGTGCAACTCCTGCTGACAGTCTATCACGGCATCATACTTTGCACCGCTGTACGCATTGGGATTGGTATCGTCGCTACTGATGGGATTGAGGGCTGAGGTGGGCCAGGCATTACCGTAGGCACTGAGCGAGGCAGCGCCACCAGTAGCAAAGATATTCTTAAAGCTGGCTGCTGGCTGGCCGATGGTCATACCATATTCATAGGTGTTGTTGGAGATACGGCCCGTGGCATAGCCCACGATACCTCCTCCTCTGATACCATCCACACCGTCAACGCGTGCATCTACCCAGCACCCGTCGATAACGGCCATCGAACTGGCATCCTTGAGCACAGAGACAGCAGCGATACCACCCACAAATCCCTCGTAGGTGGTAAGGTCGGCACCGGTAATGGTCTGTACCGTGGTGGCATAGACAGGCAGTGTAGACATACACTTGTAAATGGTGCCGTGGTTGAGCCCCACCATACCGGCCTCGGTGGCTCGGGCTGTGGTCAGCTTCTCGGTGGTGGTCACGTTGACACGCTCTATCGTGCCCTCGTTCTTGTCTGCCACAGCATATTTTACAGTGGCTCCCTCAGTCACCTCTATCGTACCGTTGACCAGGTTGGCCGACGACGACATGTTGGTGAAGAGCTGGTGGGCAGTGATGAGGGTGCAACCAGCCAGGTTGAGGGTGGCATTCAGTTGGAAGCCTCCCACCTCTGCAGCCCAGTTGCCATTGAGCGAGTCGCTGGGGGCATCGAGGTTGAGCTCGGTGGGCTGGATGATACCCTCACTACCCTGACAGTTGGTCTTGGGATTGCGCAGGAAGGCGATGAGCTCATCACGGTTCTTGATTACCACGGGGTCGCCATTATGGCCATAGTCGTCGCAGATGGTCGAGGTGGCTACCTCGGTCCAGTCCTCTATCCACGAGGTGATGAGTATCTTGCGGCTCTCACGCGAGAGCGTAGCTACGATGGTGAGATGCTTGCCGGCCTCGAGGTTGTAGGCACGGTCAGCCTCGGCCCGCTGTGCAGTGGTACCGCTGACATAGCGGATATCGTTGGAGGCATAGAAGGAGAAGTTCTGGTTAGAGAGGTTCACCTTGGCTATGACGTCCTCGTCCTTACGGGCAGCATAGTTGTAGGGCATCACGATGGCATCATAGCGCGTGGTGCTGACCTGCGACTGTGCGGGGCCGTTGGAGTCCTTCGTATAGTCAATGAGGTGTTCGCTCGACCATGCCCGGTCTATCTCGAGCGTTGTACCGGCATTGTAGCTGAACACCTTGGTCGCGATATTCTGATCGGATGTCTCATATTTGAGTGCCTCGCGGGCCACACCCTCACCAGCCTTGAGGATGAGGGTAATCCACGCACGCTGATGGCGCATGTAGAGGGGTATCTTCTTGTAGTCAGCAGAGGTCTGCATCAGTCCGGCTGCCTCGGCCAGGGCCTTGTTGTTGGCATACCACTCACGGCTGGTCAGATAGAGGGGGGCATCAAGGTCGGTGCCCGAACCCGTCTCTGCATCACCCGTCCAGATAGGCAGATAACTGTGGCCACGCAGGTGGTCCATAGCCAACCACTTCGCCTCGTCGCTCTGGTCTGCGCTGAGGGTGTTGTTGTTGGCCTCTGCCACAAAGGCCCACTTCGACACGTTGTCGGCCCAAAACAGGGGATCAGCTCCAGCCTCGACCTCGAGCGTACCATCATAGGCTGCTATAGCTGGCGAACCGATATTGGTGGTCTGTGTGGGTTTGTAGGTGCTGGTGCCTTGAGGTGTGACATTGCCTTGCTTATACATGGTGACGGAGAAGGTGTAGTCGTGGTTGACGGTCTTGTAGGCATCCACAGCCTCCTGCCATTCGCTCTGTGCGCTACGTGTCGGAGCGGCCACATCGGGCACCATGGTGGTGAAGTGGAGTTTCTCCCCCACTTCAATTTCCCCCGCCTCCTCACTCCATGGCAGGGTGTCTGTCTGGCAGGATGCCAGGCAGAGTAGCATAAGGGGGTATATGAGGTATCGGACTATCTTCATTTCTTTCGTTATGTCTGTCTTGTTGTTGCCTCCACGGGGCGGAGGGACTTAGTCTCAGTTGGTTATGGTACCGTTGGTGGTAAAATTGAGTTCGTCCTTGACAATCCAGTCTACAATCTCGGTGCGGACGATGGCCAGTGTGCCACGGCGGAGCTCGATGTTCCACACATACTTGTGGCCGCTCCTGAGGTTGCGCAGGTTGTCGTTGGCCACATGGTAGGTCGACACGTGCTCGATGCCCGACCCGTCAGGCTGCTCATTCCAGGTGATACGAATGGCCTGGAGCTGACCAAAGGCTATGGCATTGTACGACTTGAGGTAACCTGTGGGATAGCCCCAGTTGCGGTCCTCACCGGCACCGGCATCATACATATCAAACATCGAGAGCGCGGTGCCATACTGATTGTGCTTCAGATGATTGTCATCATACTTCGAGATGTCCACCGACTCGTAGGTAGTGGGCTCCACGTTGCCGTCCTCATTGAGTTCGGTGAAGACATAGGCCTTCTCCGAAACACCGAGGAGTTCCACCTTCTGGATATGACGGCGGTCGATGACCACCGAGAGGTCAGCACTACCCTTGATGTTGACCTGCACCTGGGCAAACTGGTGTCTGAAGTAGAGGTTGACACGGTTGGCACTCTGGGTGGCACCGAGGGGTGCCTGCTTGATCAGGGCCTGACAGATGTCGGGCTGCTGGGCGATGCTGGTACGGGTGCCACGTGTGAGGTCAAACTCGTTGGCGGGCAACTTCTGCACCAACTCCTGGTTGGCACGCTTCTCCTCCAACAACTTATAATAGAAGGTATAGCGGGGAGTCGTCTCATCATACCTCACGTTGCCATAATCATCGGTGAGGTAATACTGCCAGAGTGTCTCATTGGTGGGGTCGAGGTTGCTTACCTGAATCTCTGCCATGTACTTACTCGTGGCATTATTGAAGAGGAAGGCAGCTCGGCCTGTCTGCGGATCATTCTTGACCACGATGTCACCACCTGCATGGGCACCCGTGTAGGGTAACTTGTCATAGAACATCTGATACTGTATCCATCCCTCCTTGCGGTGAGTGCCGTCAGGTAGGATTTCGGTGGTCGACATCACCGTGGAGTACTTGCACGACCATCCGAAGTCGTAGTAGAACTTCTTGCCAGTAAAGTCATCAGCAGCTATACCTTCAGGCAACTGGCCCTGGATATAGTCGACATAGTTGGTACCGGTCTCGAGGTAGTTGCGTATCTGTTCCCAACTCGTAAACTCGAGGTTGTCGATACCCTCAGCATAGACTTCATAGCCAGTCTCTACCCACTGTTCTTGCTTCAGTCCGGTGTGCTTTTTGTACACCACGTCGGCAGGTTCAAACTTGAGCGAACCCTTCTGCATAGGGTCGTAGCCTATAGTGGTGGCGCGGTTGAGGTCGGTCCATGCCAGGAAGGCGTGCTCCTTACGGTTCTGCCAGTAGAAGCAGGTGGCCTCAGCATCATTGCCATAGGTGTCGTATTCAGCGGGGTTGTCAAGAAACGAACTGCGCCAATAGAGCGAGTTGCCCACATTGCCGCTGACTTTGAGCCAGGTGGTAATGTCTGTACCGCCGCTGACGTCAAATTTCTCACTTCCAGTCACGGCCTTGTAATACATGCGGCACACGAAGCGGTAAGCATCGGGCATGTAGTAGGTGGTACCGGGCGTGGTGGTGCTACCCTCGTCAGAGGCTGCTCGGGTGGAGAGCGAACTGACGGTGGTACCGGCAGCAAACTGCACCATGGGGCCACGTTCCGCCTCACCCCCAGGCTGTGGTTCGAGCACGGGAGTGTCAGCGCAAGCCGTTAGCAGCATCGCTGCAATAATCAGTATGGAATATCGTGATTTCAATATCAAGCGTATTACTAATTTGGTCTTCTAATGGGGCCCAGGTCTACGCGACTCTTCAGACATTAAGGCCCACCATGTTTAATCCCAATCCAGCGAGGCATGGCCGCCACCAGTAGTGGCTACCCAGTCCTTGATAAAGGCTCGGAAGGTGATGGCCTCCTTGCTCAGCGTGATGGTGTAGGTATAGCTCTTGCCTCTCTCCCACTCATCGATGCTGGTGCCTGTGCCCGTGAGCACACAGTCGGTGAGCAGAACGCTGTAGGTGGTACCATCCTGCAGGGTGATGGTCAGGCGCTTGTCTGTGAGTGTCTGTGGCAGGACGATGCTAATAGCACCTGAGGTAGCTGCGAGTGTACCGGTGGTAACACCGGTGACAGCACCCGTGGCCACATTGACACTACCTGCAGTCTTCAGATCGGTAATGCTGATGGTGGCATTGGTCAGGTCTACGGCGTCTGCATCTGAAGTAGTGGTGAGGTTGATTATCACCTTGCTCATGACATGCTCAAACTTCAGGGGCACGTGCGAGGTGCGGGGACTAATGGCTGCACCCTCGGCCACATTGACATCGTTGTTGACCACGTCCTTACCCGTGTGGGCGGGTGTATTGGCCCAGAGCAGGTCGGTGCCCTGTGCCACATCGGTGCTGCCTTCCACCGAGGTGATGAGACTGCTCTCCAACTTGGCCAGACCACGGAAGTAGTACGAGGTGGTGGCATTGGCCCAGTAGATTTCAGGTGAGTTGCTCCACACACTTGCTGAAAGGCTGCGTGTGGTGGCATAGGCCAGGGCGGCAGTCGTGGTGCCGCGGAAGACATCGTACGAGGTACCCGTAGCGAGATCGCCACTGGGAATCACAGTCTTAAGGTCGGTCGCAAACTTCACCTCTCCCTCTCCGGTAGCAGTCTTGTCGGTCCAGTCCGTTATCTGTGCCTTGAGGTCGATGGCCTGCTTTGAGATGGTAGCGGTAATCTTGTAGTTGACACCCGATGCGGTCTGTGCCGCAGCCCATGCAGTGAGGATCTCAGGGGTGAGGCGCACCTCGTAGTTGTTGCCCTCCACATCGGTGATGGTGGCCCAGAGTGCACCTGCTGTGAGCACTGTGTTGGGCACAAAGGCAGCCTCAAAGGTAGCTGTGGCTCCTGCTATGCTCTTGTGCATGGTGATGTCAGCTGGTGTGCCCGCACCCGTCATTGTGGCTGTCGATGCCGTAAAAGTGGCCTGGGTATTGACGCCCTTGAGCTTGACTACGGTAGAGGCAAAAGGAGTAGCGCCAAAACCATCACCTGCCGTGATGACCAGGGTGGCCTTGCTCATGGCGTGAGTGTAGGGGATGGTCAGTGTGCCATGACTGTCTGGTGTGTCATAGCTGCCGTGTGCATAGGCCACGGGGGCCTGGGTGGCCGACCACAGCAGGTCGCTGGTCTTGATGCCGGCGCTCTGGTCGGTCAGCACGCTCCATGCCTGCACATCAGTGGGGGTAGCAGGTGCATTGGCATTGCCATTGTAGCAATAGCCCCACTGACTCTCCAGACCATGTGTGTCCAGACGTATGTCGTCATCAGTACTACTGAAATCGTCCCAGTAGAGGGCAGGAGATGCCGTGAAGTCGGTGGTCATCTGGGTATTGGCGTCCACCACATTCATGGCGGGATTGGTGCCCATAGTGAGGCTGACGGTTTTTGCAAATGCGCCCTGTAGAGTCACCACGTCATCCACCTTGGTGACATGACGCAGGTGGGCCACCAGCACATCGCCTGTCTCAAACTGCTTGTTGACAGCACGTGTCTGGGGCATGGCATCGTGCAGCCCCACGCTCACAGCGATGGGGGTCTTGCCGGTGTCGGGACCATCCAGCTCGCCGCTCGTACAACTGGCGAGTGCGGCTACGAGGAGTAAGTATGATAGTTTACTTGTCATTGTATGCTGCTTACGTTGTCTTTACATCCATATATTCTGGCTACCGTTGACGGTGACCCAGTCGGTGATGGTGGCCTCCACTCTAATCTGGCTCTTGGTGACATTGAGCGAGTAGATGTAGTGCTTGCCATGTTCCCACTCGGTGATGGGGGTCGTGGTGCCATTCACACATATCTTATTAAGCTGTGCCGTGTATCTGTCCTTGGTGCCATCGGCATTGGTGGCCGTAATCTTGATGTACACGTCGTTGCCCAACTGCTGTGGCATGACGGCGTCGAGGGTGGTCTTCTTGAAGCCACTTTCGGGGGTCTTGTTGTGGAGGGTGTAGTTACCCTTGTCGGCAGCAGTGTAGGGAGCATGCAGACCATCCGAAAGCTGGATGCTACCCTTGGTGTATCCACCTTGAATCTCCACCGTGGTCTTGGCGGGGTCGAGGTCCACATAGTCAAGACCTGGGGTGCCGGTCGATTTGAGTCTTACCTCCACCTTGCTCATGGCATACTCGAAGTTCATGTGGATCTTACCCTTGGTGGCACAGATGCCATACAGCTTCACATCCTTGCCATGACCTCCAGCGCAATTGCCGCTCTGGCGGGGCAGCGCTATCATGAGGTTGGAGGGGAAGGTGGCATCATTGTAGGCCACATTGGTCAGTTTCTCCACGAGGTCCTCACCGCTCACGGTGGTGACGGCCTGTCCCTTGGGATACACGCCACGGAAGAAGTAGTGGGTTTCGTGGTTGGGCCAGTAGAGCACCTTGTCCCACGAACCCGCTCCTGAGGCGTAGGTGTAGGTGGCTGCGGGATTGACACCGTCTGCTCCCGTATTGGCGTCATAGCCTGTCCTGATGTCCTCGCTGCGGTAGAAGTCAAAACTCTGCTCGAAAGCATTGCCGCTCACAGCCTGTCCGTAGTCGGCGCTGATGTTGATCTCGGGTGCCTCGAGGGCAGCTTCAACATTCTCCCAATCCTTGATGGTGGCGTCGACCACAATCTTGGTCTTCTTGACCTTGATGGTGAACGTATAGTTCTTGCCCTGCGTAAAGGTGGGGTTATCCTGAGCAGTTCTCATGGCGTCATTGATATTCTTGGCCGTCACATAATAGGTATTACCGTCTGCCACTATCTTGATGATATTGGTGTCATCCGAGAACGAATTGCCGGGGAAGACAAGGGCTTTGTACACAGCATGGCTGGCAGCATCACCGCCTTGGCTGAGGAAGGCCTGGATATCGCTTGTGTCAGAGGGTGTGGCGGTGGTTGTCTTGGTTTCCACATTCACCTTACCCTTGTAGTTGAAGCCCAGATAGGTCACCGTGGGTTTTTTTTCGAAGTGAACATCCGCCGTGCCATATCCAGGGAAACCCTCATCGGGTATAAGGGTGACGGTTATCTTACTCATGGCATGGGTGAAGATGAGCGAATCGCTGGCCGATCCATCGTTGGCCTTGACGGCATCAAACTTGAGCGTGCCGTCGTTGCCCTCCTTGATATTGTTGCTGTATATCAAGTCGCCGTTGGTCACCTTATCACCAATGCTTTGGTTGAGGGGCAGTGTCCAGTCGAGCGCGGTCCAATCCGAGATGGAGGTAAGATTGTTCACCTCTCCGTCCTTACCATCAGGCTTATACTGATCACCCACGAAGGGTGGTTTGCCGGGCTTGCGATAGGCATCGACAGAGACAGCATAAATAGTCAGACCCTTCGCACGTCCGTTGCCATCCACGCTGGGCATGTTGGCGGGGTCCGCCGTACCATAGTCGTCCCAGTAGATTCCAGGATCGAGGGAGGTCTTGTTATGCTTATAGTCTGTACTGTCCACAAAAATCGTGGCAGTCGTTTTGTGGGTTACTGCCTCTGGGGTATGGTCCAGCCAGGTGCCATCGACACGCAGGAAAGCATGTCCGAAGGTGAAGCCCACATGATTGCCATGTCCGGGGTCTGCAGCACGTGTGGCCACACCGTCACCTCCATTGTCAATGACGGCACGCAGACTAATCATATTGTCGGCCTCGCCTACGGTGTAGGTGGGGCTGACCGTCTCGTCGGTGCAAGCTGTAAAGACCGACAGGGCAAGTATGATAGGTAGAATGCTTGATTTCATATTCATGTTACTGTATTACTACGCCTTGCTCGTTGGATGCTACATCCTCCCAGTCCACGATGGTGGCGGTGAGGTCTATCACACCCTGCTTGGTGAGCTTGAAATTGTAGGTGTACTTCACGCCGGGGTACCACTGACTGATCTTGTTGGCGGTATAGGCGGGATACTGCACATTGTTGTTGGTGATGGCCGAGGTTGCCACCACGTCCTTCATCGTCACCTTATACTCATTGTTGTCGGGAGTGGTGATAACGAGGATGACACCGTCGAGGCTCTGAGGAATGGCTCCGTAGTTCTCCCACACCACCTTCTTCTCGTCATTGGGCGCAGGCTGGGCCGTGAAGGTGAAGTTGCTGCGGGTGCCTGTGGCCTCCGAGAGTCCGTTGCCCATGTAGGCACGGCCTGCGGTAAAGATCTGCTCGAGCTTGAGCGTAGTGTGGTTGGCAGCCGTACCGTCGCCCAGTTCCACATGGTCCTCTGACGATGCCTCTGTGGTGTAGACATTGAAGGTCACATTGCTCATCATGTGGAAGAGCAGCAGTTTGATGGTGCTCTTCGTGGCTCCGATGGCGGGGTGTATCTGATGGGCTGCAGTTGCATCAAAACCATTGGTCGTGTTGTAGGCTATCTTTGCGCTGGCGGCGATGTCCTTGAAGGGGGCGCCCCAGCACACATCGGTGTAGCTTTCGCCATGAGCCAGAGCCACATAGTCCTTACCGTCTGCCGTCTGCTTGGTCCGGCCCACTGGGGCAATCGCTCGGAAGTGGTAGAAGGTCTTGTTGTCGGGCCAGTACCAAGGTGTGGCCAGTGCGCGGGGAGTGCCGGTGAAGGCATTGGCGTCGCCATAGCCAGTCTGCCATACGTAGCCCTTGCCATCCTCGGCGGTGATATCGCCGGTGATGGTGCTCGAGGTCTCTGCCTGGCGGTAGATATCGGCATCGGTGGCCTTGCCGGTGCGGTCCTCGAGGGTGAGCACGGTCTTGGCATTGCTGGGATTCATCTCGGTGGCAGTAACAGTCTCCCAATCCACGATGGTGGCGGTGATAGCGTCCACCTTGGTCTTGCCGATGCGCAGGGTAAATATATAATGTACGCCTGGCTTCAGCTTGGTGCCGTCGATCATGTGGTTGGTCTTGTCGGCAGCCTCGATATGGTCGAGCAGGTCCTTGCGGGTGAGTTTATAGTTGTTGTTGGCAATGGTAAACTCAATGTCGCCGGCCGTCGTAGCACTCATGTCGGTGGTGGGCATCACGAGGGCATCCAGGGTGTAGGCACTGCCTGTGGTGGCCGTGGCACGGGGTGCCAGGGCTGTGATGGCCGTGGTGCTATAGGTGCCAGTAAACTCACCGGTGACGAGATCGAAGACGGTGTTCTTGGTGAAGAAGTTTGTCAACTTGAGGTTGGTACCAGTAGCAAACAGGAACTCGGAAGCAGAGAAGCCCTCTCCCATCACAATTTCGAAGGTCAACTTCGAGAGGGCGTGGTAGAAGCAGAGATTACCCGTGTCAAACTTGCGTGTAGCGGTGCGGAACATCAGTCGGCCGTCGCCTTTGCCCGCCGAGGTGTTGTCGGCAATGTTGTTGCTGTAGCAGAGGTCCTCACTCTTGAGCGTGCTGGTGGTCTGGGTCGTCGATACGGTCCAGTTGGCTATGGTGAGGGGTATGGCCGTAGTGCTCCAGGCCCCTGTGGTGGGGGTGGAGGTGTAGGGATAGGTGGTCACACTGTCTATCTTGATGTCGGCCGTAGCGCCTGGTGCGCATGCTGCATAGACCGAGAGCTGGGCATCGCGGGCATAGCAGTCGTCCCAGTAGCGGGTGCAGCCTGCCTCAGCAAAGCTCACCGCGCTCACCTTCTGGGCATCGGCAGCGCCCACGGTGGCACGGGTAGCGGCATACGAGGTGCCATTGGGGGCCACAGCCTGCTCGCTCTTCATCACCATACAGAGGCGGGTGCCCTGGGGCATGGTGCCCCTACCCGACACACCCGGATCAACGGTTATGGCACGCGTGTCCGTGCCCTCCACCATGCTGGTGCCGGCCACGAGGGTGATAGCCTCCTTGGTGCTATTGTCCACCTGCACGACGTCATCGCTGCAGGCCGTAGCGGCCAGCAGCAACGACATAGTGAGGATGGTATGATGAATGGTTTGTCGCATTAAATTTCTGTAGTTGATGCAAGAATCTACCATTTTCGGAGCACATTTCGGGCGTTCTCATCCTTCGGAATGACTTCGGATTACCTTCGGGATGATTACGGATTGCCCTCGAAATGGCAGTTGCATGAATTTACTATCAGGTTTGCCACCGTGGGGAGGCGCACCTCTTAGTTCTCGAGATTGATGTCTTGATTGCCAGCCTGCACGTCGGTCCAGTCCACGAGGGTACAGGTGATAGCCTCGATACCCTTCTTGGTGATGGTGAAGGTGTAGGTGTACTTGTGGTTGGGATACCAGCGGGTGATGGCATTGGTGGTCGTCTCATTCTGGCTGGTGCCTACATTGGTGGGCAGGATACTGTAGAGGTCCTTGATGACATAATACTGGTTGTGGTCGGGAGTGGTGATGGTGATGCCCACATAGTACTCCTCGGTCTTCTGTTCATCCGAGGTGCCACGCCACAGGGCCTGGGGCACTACGGCCCAGGTGAAGGGGTTGGTCTCGGTCACCACATCCGCACCATTGTCCTGCTTGAAGTACTTGTGCGAGTATGCAGAGTTGTCCTTGGGGTTGGTCATGGGCTCGTTGGGAGTTACGTCACCTGTGGGGGTCACCAGACCGATACCCATATCCACCTGTGCGTTGCTGTAGAGGCGGGTGAGCTGCACGGTGGCATACTTGTAGGACTCGCTGTCGTCACCGGTGCGGAGGCTTACTGCATTGCTGCCGTTCGAGGTCTTCAGCACCACGTTGATGTTACTCATCATGTGCAGCTCGGTGATGTTGATAGACTGTCCCTCGTTGACTGCCATGATACCCTGGTGGAGGTGTGACTGGAAACCATTTGAGGTGTTATACTGGTACTTGTTGGCTGAGGTGGTGTTCATGGGTGCACCCCAGTGGTAGTCCTTGTCTGCCTGCGTACCGTTCTGCATATTAAAGTAGGTGTACTTGGGACCCGTGCCAGGATTCTCCACATTGGCTCCGCCCGTGCCATAGGCCACGCTGTTGATAGAGCGGATGTGGTAAGCGGTACGGTTATCCTCGAAGAACCAGGGGGTGTTCCAGATGTTCGAGTTGTTGGCAGTCTCGGTGGGTACAATGCCCTTGTTGCCATCGGTCAGATAGTCAGCTTGGTAGTTAGTGGCGGTGTAGCTGCCGTTGGTGATGATGTCGCCCATATCCTGTGCGTTGCGGTAGAGGTAGAGCGAGCGACACTTAGTGCCGTTGGCCGTGCTGGTAGAGATATTGATGTGACCGTTCTTGATAGAGGTATCGGCAGCCTTCACATCGCTCCATTCCACGAGGGTGGCGGTGATAGCCTCAATCTCCTTCTTGTTCACCTTGATGGTGAATTGGTAGTTCTTGCCCATCTCCATGGTGATGCCGTCCTGGTTCTTATCCGCAACGAGAGCTCCGTCGCCATCAGCCTCGTCGTATATGCCGTCACCGTCCTTATCGTAGGTGAGGGCATCGAAGATCATCTTCTGGGTGATGTAGTAGGTGTTGTCGTCGATGGTGAACTCCATGACGTTGGTTGCGCCGTCCTTGTTGAACTTATAGCCGGGGAGCATCTGGCCCTTGAAGGTACCTGCTGCTGAGGTGTAGTTGTCCAGAGGAGCAATCGTATTGATGGTGCCTGTGGTGGGCGATGGAACCCATGCGCCAGTGGCTACGTCGAAGGTACCGCTGATGGGCATGTCAAGGAGCTTGATGTTGGTGTTGGTGTTGGTGTTGGTAGCAAACTGGAAGTCGGTGGACGACGTGTTGTTGAAGCCAGTGCCCTCCTGGAGGGTGACGGTGATGCGCGACAGGGCGTGCTTGAACGTCATGTGTCCGCGGTCGAAATGACCTGCTGCATCACTCGGAGTAGTGAGGGGATTATTCATATCCATACCATTCTGGTAGAACAGCATGCGACCATCGTCGTGGTTGGTGCCACCATTGTCGCTATACTTCCAGTTACCTGAACCAAAGTCCCAGCGGTAGATACCGTTGGTACCGCCCTCCTTGATATTGTTGCTGAAGGTGAGGTCCTTCTCATCAATATCAGTGGTGGTCTGTGCGGTTGGTACTTCCCATGTCAGGGTGTTGGTGGCATTGGTGCCCCAATCAGCCCTGTCATCGCCTGCTGCCAAGGTGTTGGTGGGGAGCACAGATTTCTTATTAGGCACGGCAATGGCATAGACCGAGAGGAGGCTCTTGCGGCCATGTGCATCGTCCCAGTAGCGCTTGTAGTCGGTACCGTCAATTGAGAAGACAACGCTTGAGAAGCTGTTAGCGTCGCCCGTGTTGTCCTTCTTGGCCAGGGCACAGGTGCGGGTGTACTTCTCACCCGTACCGCCACGCTCCTGGCTCCGGATGCGCATCACGATCTTGGTGTCTGCACCGGTAAATCCGGCACGTGTCTGGTTGGCGTCATCACTGAGCGAGAAGGAGATCATCTCCTTTTCGCTGTCGGGTGTTTCAATCTGGGGCACATCGCTGTCTGCACACGAGGTGGCGAACAAGGCAGAGGCCAGTGCCAGTGAATAATAGTACTTTTTCATATATCTTGTGTTTATTATTTGCTTTGGGGGTATTTCGATGTATGCCTGCTACTGTTCGAGGTCGGTCGACAGACTGCCCGGGATGTCGTCCCAGTCGGTCAGGGTGCAGGTGAACTGCAGTTCGAGTTTGTCGTCCACACCGCTGATGACGAGGTAGTAGGTGTAGATGTAGCCTGGGAGCCAGTCGTGGCGGGGCTGGTAACTGCCGTCGAGGAGCAGACTGACGGGGATGTCGGTGTAGGTCTTGTAGACGCTTCCATCGCCGCTACGGAGGGTGCAACTGACGGTCATCTCCACATCCTTCTGAGGTATCTGCATGAAGCCGTCCTTGCACTGCAGGAAGTAGGCCGTGGCCTGGGTCTGTGCGGTGCGGAGGTCGTTGCCGGCCACGCCTGGGCCGCCATCGAAACGAAATATCTCAGGGCCCGGGCCGCTGGTCTTGGTCACGCCGGTGAAACCATTGGTGCCATCGTAGGGTGGCGACACGCGCCAGTTGCCTGTGGCGTTGCACGAGGCATGGTAGCCTGTGGCCGTGGTGGAGAAATTGCTTGACGAGACCCTCACGCTGAGGTCGGTGATATAGGTGTAGTTCGCAGACAGCCAGGGGTGTAGGGAGTATACTGCGAATCGGATTTTCGAATTGAGGTGGTGGAATGGCATCCACACTTCACGATGCTTGGTCGTGGTCTGATTGTTGATGGTCGTGCTGCGGCGAGCCAGGAGGTCCTGGTCGGTGCCATCGGTGCGGCGCTGCAACTGTGATATGATGTAGGGCTCTGCCTTGGCCGTTGTGATGCTGCCCATGGCATCGCGGGTCTGGACGGTGCCGTTGTGGCACGTCTGGTAATAATAGGGTGCGTTGATGGTCAGGTCTGTGTCGTCGAAGGCCACCTCGCTTGTGGCTGCCGTATAAGGTGCCACGGCATGAAATCTGTAGGGGAAGTTCTGGTAGTCCCAGTATTTCTGGTGCTGTCCTGCCACCGTGGCGTAGTCCCAGTAGGGGCGCACGTTGCCATCCCAGGCTGTACCGGTGGTCTTATACTCCACGTGGTAGCCGTTCATCACCGTCTGCTGCTTCGCTGTGGCAAAGGCCTTGTAGACCGAGGCACGGAAGTCGGAGGTGAGGAGCGAAGAGGCACGCGTGGTCTGCTCTACACCGCTCTCGTCGAGGCGACAGGTGAAGCTCAGTGGATCGGTGCTCTGGGGCAACTCTTCTATCTCGTGGATGGTGGTATTGCTTGTGCAGGAAACAAAAAACAACACGCCAAGTGCTGCCAGGGCCCTGTGGGCCCCAGCAAGCACTGGTGTGAGGGTTATGGTTGTTCTGTGGAACATCTATTGCTTGATTAATTTTTTATATTACTGTACAGGGAAATCAAGACCCTACAAGGGTCGCTATAGATTAGCGTAGGGTGTCAACCCTACGTATGGCATTGCCTCCCTATCCCTTGGCCCTGTAAGGGCCTCCTAACTAATACGTTATGGTTAGGTCGCTCCTACAGA
>CALZKW010000017.1 GCA_945788095.1 uncultured Prevotellaceae bacterium
GACGTTTATTGGGTCAAAAATCGTGTAGAAAAAATTGCGGATTTTGAACACCCTACCTTACAGGGTCTTGATTTCCCCGGACAGTAATAGATGAATACATCGAAGCCATCAACTGGATTCCTTGAGTGTTTTTTATTTATAATGCACAATTTATAATGAAGAATTAAGGGCTAATTGTATATTAGCTTCAAGGGCAGTTTCAGTTATGAAATACTCCAGTACCAGTTGAATGAAACTCCAGTACCAGTTGACATGTACTAAAAAGGATACTGGCTGATGGCATCCTTCTCTTACATTGCCATGTTGAGCCATTAGGTTTGGCAGGGCTCACCCGACATATCAAGGGGAGGAAAAAGATTGCTTAGGAGCAAATTACACATTGCCACCAAAAGAAAAAAAAGAAGACATGCAAAGGGGTGCCAAGTCAGGCACCCCAGCACTATTCGTTACAACTTACCACCATAGGCCAGGTCACCGGCATCGCCAAGACCGGGCACAATGTAGCTGCGCTCATTGAGTTCGTCATCGATAGCGGCACACCAGAGAGTGACGTCATCACGGTCGGCAAAGACACGTTCGAGATGCTCCACCCCCTGACGGCTGGCTATGACACACACCAAATGGGTCTGGGCGGGCATGCCCTTGGTCACAAAGGCCTTCCAGGCCAGTTCCATACTCTCACCCGTGGCCAGCATGGGATCCACGAGCATCAGCGTGGTACCATCGAGACAGGGTGTAGCAATATACTCGATATGCACATCCACCTGGCGGCACTCCTTGTCCTTGTAATAGCGATAGGCTGACACAAAGGCATTGTCGGCCCCGTCAAACACGTTGAGAAACCCTGCATGCAAGGGCAGACCGGCACGAAAGACCGTGCCTACCACCACCTTGTCATCGGGTGTGTTGGCACGAGCCACCCCGAGGGGCGTCTGCACCTCCTTCTGCGAGTAGCTGAGATGCTTGCTCACCTCGTAGGCCATGCACTCGCCGATGCGCTCCAGATTGTGACGAAAACGCATACGGTCGCTCTGCACGTTGACATCGCGCAACTCGCTTACATACTTATTTACAATAGTCTTTTGGGTACTGAAATCGATAGTATTCATCTATGGTACAGATATTAAGTTTTTAAGAACAAATTACGATACATCTGCAAAAGTAGGAAATTCCTCGCACAATTGCCAAGTCAAGTAAGCAAAAAAGAAAGGAAATTGAAAAACTTTCTTAACAGAAGATGTTTTTTGTCACTTTCCCTTTCGTATTAGTAAGAAAAGACGTAATTTTGTAACGCAGATAGAAGGCATCCGCCACATCTGTCTGACTATAAAAGCAAAGTAAAAAAACAAAGAGTCAAGATAACAAGTAAGAACAACTTAATACTTTAAACCAATGGCTACATTAGATTTGACACAGTATGGCATCACTGGTTCAACCGTGATTGCCCACAATCCATCTTACGAGGTATTGTTCGCTGAGGAGACCAAGGCTGGTCTCGAGGGCTACGAGGTAGGTCAGAACACCGAGCTCGACGCTGTGAACGTAATGACTGGTATCTACACCGGCCGTTCACCCAAGGACAAGTACATCGTGATGGACGAGAACTCTAAGAACACTGTATGGTGGACTTCTGAGGAGTATAAGAACGACAACCACCCCATGTCAGAGGAGGTTTGGGCTACCGTTAAGGAGCTCGCCGTTAAGGAGCTCTGCAACAAGAACCTCTATGTAGTAGACGCATTCTGTGGTGCCAACAAGGACACCCGTATGGCAGTCCGCTTCATCGTGGAGGTAGCATGGCAGGCACACTTCGTGACCAACATGTTCATCCAGCCCACCGCTGAGGAGCTCGCTGAGTTCACTCCCGACTTCATCGTTTACAACGCTTCTAAGGCTAAGGTAGCCAACTACGCTGAGCTCGGTCTCAACTCTGAGACTTGCGTTGCCTTCAACACCACTTCTAAGGAGCAGGTTATCATCAACACCTGGTACGGTGGTGAGATGAAGAAGGGTATGTTCTCTATGATGAACTACTACCTCCCCCTCAAGGGCATCGCTTCAATGCACTGCTCTGCAAACTGCGACATGAACGGTGAGAACACCGCTATCTTCTTCGGTCTCTCAGGTACCGGCAAGACTACTCTCTCTACCGATCCTAAGCGTCGCCTCATCGGTGACGACGAGCACGGCTGGGACGACAATGGCGTGTTCAACTTCGAGGGTGGCTGCTACGCTAAGGTAATCGGCCTCTCTAAGGAGCACGAGCCCGACATCTACGGCGCTATCAAGCGCAACGCTCTCCTCGAGAACGTAACCGTAGCTGCTGATGGCACCATCGACTTCAACGATAAGAGCGTGACCGAGAACACTCGCGTGTCTTACCCCATCAACCACATCAACAACATCCAGCCCGGTTCATCTGCACCCGCTGCTAAGAACGTAATCTTCCTCTCAGCTGATGCATTCGGCGTACTGCCTCCCGTATCTATCCTGACTCCCGAGCAGACTCAGTACTACTTCCTGTCAGGTTTCACCGCTAAGCTCGCTGGTACCGAGCGTGGCATCACTGAGCCCACTCCTACCTTCTCAGCTTGCTTCGGCCAGGCATTCCTCGAGCTGCACCCCACCAAGTATGCTGAGGAGCTCGTTAAGAAGATGAACGTATCAGGTGCTAAGGCTTACCTCGTGAACACCGGTTGGAACGGTACCGGCAAGCGTATCTCTATCCCCGATACTCGCGGTATCATCGATGCTATCCTCGATGGCTCTATCCTCAAGGCTGAGACCAAGAAGATCCCTCTGTTCGACTTCGAGGTTCCCACCTCTCTGCCCAACGTAAATCCTGCTATCCTCGATCCTCGCGACACCTATGCTAACGCTGAGGAGTGGGAGGTTAAGGCTAAGGACCTTGCTGCTCGCTTCATCAAGAACTTCAGCAAGTACACCACCAACGAGGCTGGTAAGGCTCTCGTTGCTGCTGGTCCCCAGCTCTAATCCTGACCTTCTGAGGGAGGACGGCATGCTTGGAACATCCATACAGACCGGACTATCCGAGGAAACAGAATATCTTTTAGGCGGTTCTCTTTCGGGAGAACCGCTTTTTTTGTATCTTCGCGCCATATTAACCAATCATCCCAACAATGAAGGCTATCAATAGCAAACACCTGTTAATCCTCGTAGGCATACTCGCCATGGCCACACTGCCATGGCTCGGAGTGGCAGACTTCTATACCAAAGGCGAACCACGCGAAGCCATCGTGGCACAGACTATGCTCCAGCAAGGCAACTGGATACTACCTCACAACAACGGCGGCGAAATGGCCTACAAACCGCCCTTCTTCCACTGGTGTATCGCCACGGTATCGAGCATCATGGGAGGAGTGAACGAGTGGACAGCACGCTTCCCCAGCGCTCTGACCAGCATACTGCTCATGGCGTGGACCTACATCTTCTATGCAAGACGCAAGGACAGCCAGACTGCGCTGCTCACAGCCTTGGTATGTGCATCCACCTTTGAGATGTATCGCGCCGCGTATGCCTGTCGAGTGGATATGGTGCTGACATTCTGCATCGTGGGCGCCATGCTGGCTCTCTACGGATGGGCCGACACCCTGCTGACCAAAGGCCCAAGGCGCACCACTGCCGGCTACTACCTGCTGGCTGTGCTGATGATGAGCCTGGGATGCCTCACCAAGGGCCCAGTGGCCGTCATACTACCCTGCGGCACGGCGGGACTGTTTCTGCTGCTCCGCAAGCAGAACCTGTTCAAGGCCGCAGCCTATCTCGGCATGGCAGCACTGCTGTCGCTCATACTGCCCGCCATGTGGTATTATGCCGCCTACCAACAGGGGGGCGACACCTTCCTGCAACTCGTCAAGGAGGAGAACATCGACCGATTTCTGGGCAAGATGACCTACGCCAGCCATGAGAACGGCCTGTGGTACTACTTCGTGATGCTGCCAGCCGGTCTGCTGCCATGGACCCTGCCCCTGCTCTGGGGGCTCAAAGACCTGCGCATCGACATGACCAAGGGCAATGCACCTCTATGGAAACGCCTCTGGCACAAGACAGAAGCGAGCAGCAACCTGGATCTCTACTCTGTCGTGGCTGCCGTTATCGTATTCGTATTCTACTGCATACCCAAGAGCAAGCGCGGTGTATACATCATGCCCATGTATCCCTTCCTGGCCTACCATGTGGCCATCTATCTGCAGCGCGCCTTCTCAGCCAAGACTCTGCGCTATGCCCTGGCCACAAGCCTGGCCCTCTTCACCATCGCATTCGGCATCATCGTACCCCTCTCCACAGCCAAGAAGAGCGACCTCAAGACAGCCCGCGAGGTGGAGAAGATAGTGGGCAAGGAGTATCTCACAAGCTACTTTGCCAACAATGTGAAGGGCAACCCCACCCACTTCTTCACCATCAACTACTATCTGAATGACCGCGTGGACATCTGGGAGAACCAGAAACCGGAGACGGGCTATGTGCTGATGAATGTGACAGACGAGGAGGCATTCAGGGAAGAGAATAAAAAAGTAGTGCTCGAGAAGGTTGACCTCCCCGAGCACAAGAGTTGCGATACACGCCAGATTATAGGTCTGTATCGTTATATATTGCCAGCCTCGTCCATGACGAAATAGCGTGGACGACGCTTCACCTCCTGATACATCTTGCCGATATATTCGCCCATGACACCCATGGCCATGAGCAGACAACCGCCTACAAACCAAATGGATATAAGTAAGGATGTCCAGCCCGCTATGGTGTTGTGGTCGAAGTATTCGATCAGCGCCCACACGATGACACCCACAGCCACCAGCAGGAAGAGCACACCGCAGAAGAAGATGGAGCGAAGGGGCTTGATGCTGAAGCTTGTGATGCCGTCTGCCGCAAAGGCCAGCATCTTGGACAGTGGATACTTGGTCTCGCCTGCCTTGCGCTCCAAGCGGTCGTAGTACTCCATCTTGGTGTGGAAACCCAGCATGGGCACCATGCCACGCAGGAAGAGATTGCGCTCGGGGAAGTCCATCAGGGCCCGGAGTGCACGATGTGAGAGCAGGCGGAAGTCGGCATGGTTGTACACAGTACCCGTGCCCAGACTGTTCATGGCCTTGTAGAAGCACAGAGCCGTGGCACGCTTGAAGAAGGAGTCTGTGGTGCGATCCCTTCTGACTCCATACACCACATCAGCCCCGTCACGGAAGTCATCGACCATACGCACGATGACCTCGATGTCGTCCTGCAAGTCAGCATCAATGCTGATGATGGCATCAGCACGGTCAGCCACATGTTCCATACCAGCCCAGAGCGCATTCTGATGGCCCACATTATGAGCCAGACGTATGCCACACACCTCGGGATGGGCCTTTGCAAAGGCCTCTATCATATCCCAGGTGGCATCACGGCTACCATCGTCCACATAGAGGATACGGGCCGGAAGTGACAGACGGGGCAAGAGGGCTACCAATTGCTCCGTCGTATCCTTCAATACGGCCTCTTCGTTATAACAAGGTACTACGATGTATATCATTTTGAGGTTATGAGGTTATGCCCCCATTGTTAATTGTTAATTGCCCCGAAGGAAGTTAGGTCCTGAACACCCACCTGGCCAGCACGAAGGTGACGGGGATAGCTATGGCATAGACGGCCAGCGGGGCGACGTGCTCAGGGAGCCCCATTGCCACAAAAACATTGAGCAGCAGGAGATGGATGAGATAATTGACACCCTGCACCCCCATGAGCCCGAGCAGATTGCGCCACGAAGGCAGGGTGCGGAAGGTGAAGAGGTTGGTGGCCACATAATTGAAGGCAAAACCAGCCACAAAGCCCACGCTGTAGGCCACATTGAGCGACAGCAAACCGAGCAGCAGACAGTAGATGCCATAGTGTATGGCCGTAGATAGTACTCCGACCACAACAAAGCGCAGAGCCTCGCCCACAGCCCTACTCCTGAGGACAGCAATGAACTTTTCCCTTGATCCTACATTCATAGTGCAAAGAAAACGAGTTTTTGGCAAACCACAAAGGGAATACCCCCCAATGATAATATTCAATGGAATAATACTAAGGATATAGCACTTTTCAACAGACAAGTTTGGCAAACCCACTGAATATGCGTACCTTTGCACTTCATATGTGTACGCGCGCGAATACGTGCACACGAAGAGAGCAAAAAATAATTATTCAACAACAAATATGACAATCAAAAAGATCCTTTTAATGATGGCCCTGGTGCTGAGCGGCACCCAGATGTGGGCACAGTTTCAGGACCCCGTGCAGTTTAGTGTAAAGCAGCAGAAGGTGTCCGACACCGAGGTGGAGGTAGTCTTCACCGGTAAGATCGATGCAGGATGGCATGTGTATGGCACCGACATCAAGGACGATGGTCCCACACGTGCAGAGGTGACCGTGGAGAAGTGTGAAGGCGCCAAGGCCAACGGCAAACTCGTGGGCAAGGGCAACGTACACCGCGCCATGGACGAGATGTTTGGCATGGAACTCAGCTACTACGAGAACTCGGTGACCTTCGTGCAGCGATTCACCATCACAGGCGAGAGCTACAACATCAGTGGCTACCTCACATACGGCGCATGCAACGACCAGAACTGTATCCCTCCCTCAACCGTAGACTTCTCATTCAGCGGCAAGGGCGCTGCCAAGGCAGAGGCTCCCGCCAAGAAGGAAGAGAAGAAGGAGGACGTGAAGGAGGAGAAGAAGGAAGAGCCCATGGCCGAAACTCCCGCCAAGGAGGAGAAGACCGAGCCCGAGGCCGCTCCCGCTGAGGAGACAGAGGTCATAGAGACCACTGATACCACCGAAAGCGCCGACACCACCGAGGCTGACACCACCTCAGCAACTGTTGCCCCCGTGAGCAAGAGCGGCAACGGCGACCTCTGGGCTCCCGTCATCGACGAGCTCCGCAGCTTCGGCGAGGAGGCAGCCAGCGAGACTGACGGCAGCCTGCTGAGCCTCTTCCTGCTCGGACTGCTGGGTGGCGTGATTGCTCTCTTCACCCCCTGTGTATGGCCCATCATCCCCATGACGGTCAGCTTCTTCCTCAAGCGCAGCAAGGACGACAAGAAGAAGGGCGTGCGCGACGCCATGACCTATGGTCTGAGCATCGTGGTCATCTACGTAGCACTCGGCCTCTTCGTGACCCTCGTATTCGGTGCCAGCGCCCTCAATGCCCTTAGCACCAACGCCGTATTCAATATCCTCTTCTTCCTCATGCTCGTGGTCTTTGGTGCCAGCTTCCTCGGAGGCTTTGAGATTACCCTGCCCAGCAGCTGGAGCAACGCCGTGGACAAGAAGAGCGAGAAGGCCACAGGTCTGCTCAGCATCTTCCTCATGGCCTTCACCCTCACCCTGGTGAGCTTCTCGTGCACCGGTCCTATCATCGGCTTCCTGCTCGTAGAGATGGGCACCAGCGGCAGCATCATCGCCCCCACCATCGGTATGCTGGGCTTCGCCATTGCTCTGGCCCTGCCCTTCACCCTCTTCGCACTCTTCCCCACATGGCTCAAGAGCGCTCCCAAGAGCGGCAACTGGATGAACTGCATCAAGGTATGCCTCGGTCTGCTTGAGCTGGCATTCTCACTCAAGTTCCTCTCCGTGGCCGACCTGGCATACGGCTGGCATATCCTCGACCGCGAGGTATTCCTCAGCCTGTGGATTATCATATTCGCCCTGGCTGGTGCCTACCTCATTGGCTGGATCCGCTTCCCCCACGACGAGGATGAGTACGACGAGATGGGCGAGGTGATCATCAACACCCGCACCTCTGTGCCCCGCTTCTTCATGGCCCTCATCGCCTTTGCCTTCGCCCTCTATATGGTGCCCGGCCTGTGGGGTGCACCCTGCAAGGCAGTCAGCGCCTTTGCTCCCCCTATGAGCACCCAGGACTTCAACCTCAACCCTGAGGCTGAGAGTGCCCACTTTGACAACTACGAGGAGGGTATGGCTTATGCCAAGAAGCACAACATGCCCGTGATGCTCGACTTCACCGGCTACGGTTGCGTCAACTGCCGCAAGATGGAGGCAGCCGTCTTCACCGATGCCAAGGTGCAGCAGCTGATGAACGAGAAGTACGTTGTCATCACCCTCTACGTCGACGAGAAGGCAGCCCTACCCGAGACCGAGACCGTGGTGGAGAATGGCGCAGAGCGCAAGCTCCGCACCGTGGGCGACAAGTGGAGCTACCTGCAGCGCAGCAAGTTTGGCGCCAACGCACAACCCTTCTACGTACTGCTCAACAACGAGGGCAAGCCCCTCAACAGCTCGTACAGTTTCAACGAGGACGTGGATGCCTTCGTGATGTGGCTCGAGACAGGTGTTGAGAATTACAAGTAAGGTTTTAGGGCGCTTCGCTTTTGAGGTTTTAGGTTGTAGGGCGCTACGCATAATAAACCTGAAAAAAAAGCAAAGCGATGTAATAAACCGTAACGTCCCGATGTCATATGGTCGAAAGAAAAACTAAAAACAATAAAATATTAAGACTATGAAACTCCGTTTTCTATTCGCATCCATGCTTGCAGCCTGCACGGCTATGCTGAATGCACAGGAGATGCCCGCAGAGGCCATGCAGCCACTGCCCATCGATCCTCAGACCACTATGGGTACCCTGCCCAATGGCCTCACCTACTACGTACGCCACAATGAGCACCCCAAGGGCCAGGCCAACTTTTATATCGCACAGAAGGTGGGCTCTGTGCTCGAAGAGGACAACCAGCGCGGTCTGGCTCACTTCCTGGAGCACATGTGCTTCAACGGCACCAAGAACTTCCCCGGCAATGGCGTAATCCGCTATCTGGAGAGCATCGGTGTGAAGTTTGGTCAGCAGCTCAATGCCTACACCAGCATCGACGAGACCGTCTACAACATCAACAATGTGCCCACTGCCAACACAGCCACCATCGACTCGGTGCTCCTCATCCTCCACGACTGGAGCAACGCCCTCACCCTCGACCCCAAGGAGATCGACAAGGAGCGCGGTGTTATCCACGAGGAGTGGCGTATGCGCAGCTCAGCCTCGATGCGTATCTTCGAGCGTCAGCTGCCCCGCGTGATGAGCAACAGCCGCCCCGGCAACCGTCTGCCTATCGGTACGATGGAGGTAGTCGACAACTTCCCCTACCAGGATCTGCGCGACTACTATGAGAAGTGGTACCGCCCCGACCAGCAGGCCATCATCGTGGTGGGCGACCTCGACGTCAACGAGACCGTGGAGCGCATCAAGAACCTCTTCTCGCCCATCCAGATGCCTGCCAATGCAGCCAAGCGCGAGTACTTCAGCGTGCCCGACAACAACGAGCCCATCATCGCCACCGACAAGGACAAGGAGCAGGCCATGCCCGTCATCATGGTGTACAACAAGCACGAGGAGCTGATGCCCGAGCAGTATAAGAACACACTGCCCTACCTCATCACCCGATATGCCGTGGATATGGGTACCTCTATGCTCAACAACCGCCTCAATGAGCTCACCCAGGATCCCTCTTGCCCCTTCATGCAGGCAGGTGTAGACGATGGCGACTTCATCCTGAGCAAGGTGACCAAGGCCTTTGAGACCGTCGTAGTGCCCAAGGAGGGCAAGACCGATGAGGCCATGCAGCTCGTCATGAGCGAGGTATACCGCGCTGCCAAGTACGGCTTCACCGGTTCGGAGTACGGACGTGTACGCACCGAGTTCCTCAGCAAGGTGGAGAGCATCTACAACAACCGCGACAAGCGCGACAACGACTCATACATCCAGGAGTGTGTGCGCCACTTCATCGAGAAGGAGCCCATGCCCGGCATCGAGACCGAGTATCAGCTCTACCAGGCCGTAGCACCCCAGATACCCGTGGAGGCTGTCAACGAGATTATGCAGAAGCTCATCTCGCAGACCGACACCAACCTCGTGGTACTCTGCATGAACCCCGAGAAGGAGGGTTACGTGCAGCCCACCGAGGAGCAGCTCCTGGCCAACATCCATACCGCACAGAAGAACGACCTCGGTGCATACGTGGACAATGTGAAGAACGAGCCCCTCATCGCCCAGCTCCCCGCCAAGGGTAGCATCGTCAAGGAGGTTGCCGGCAAGCTCGGCACCACCGTGCTCACCCTGAACAATGGCGTGAAGGTGATCTACAAGCAGACCGACTTCAAGGACAACGAGGTGAAGATGCGTGCCTTCAGCGATGGTGGTAGCGGCCGCTACAGCCAGGACGAGAAGTACAACCTCGCCCTGCTCGATGGCGTCATCGGTGCCTCTGGTCTGGGCAACTTCACCCAGGTAGAGCTCGGCAAGGCCATGGCAGGCGTACAGGCCAGCGTCAACTTCAGCATCGACGCCCGCAGCGAGGGACTCACCGGACAGGCCGTGCCCAAGGACCTCCGATCACTCTTCGAGCTCACCTACCTCCGCTTCCAGGAGCCCCTGCGAGACGACAAGGCTGTCAACTCTATGCTCGGCCAGCTCAAGGAGCAGCTCCGCAATGCCGACATCAACCCCATGAAGGAGTTCAGCGACTCTCTGCAGCTCAACATCTACGCTCACAACCCACGCCTCGTCATCCTCAAGGAGGAAGATGTAGACAAGGCCTCATACGACGAGATACTCGACATCTACAAGGACCGCTTTGCTGACGCCAGCGACTTCACATTCGTCTTCGTGGGCAACTTCGACGTGGATAGCCTCAAGGCATACTCAGAGCAGTATCTCGCCACCCTGCCCACCGCGAAGCGCGATGACACTCCCGTGAACAGCCGCCTCTACATCCAGGACGGCGACGTGATGTGCCGCTTCACCAAGAAGCAGGAGCAGCCCAAGGCTCAGATCTTCCAGCTCCTCCACAACGACGTGGCCTATACCCTCAAGAACGACATCGTGACCGACGTTCTGGGCCAGGTGCTCAACATGCGTCTGCTCGAGACCATCCGTGAGGAGATGGGTGCAGCCTACAGCGCCAACGCAGCCGCAGGCATGCAGAAGCAGTGCGACGGCAAGTTCATCAGCGTGGTGCAGATCATGATCCCCGTGAAGCCCGACCTCTGCGACACCAGTCTCGTAGTGATCGACCAGGAGATCAAGAACATTGCCAACAACGGCGTTGAGGCCAAGTACCTCGACAAGGTGAAGGAATACCTGCTCAAGACCGCCAAGGAGAACCAGCGCGACAACAATGCGTGGATGACCTACATCTGCGACCTCGAGCGCAACAAGGTGGACGGCTACACCAACCTGGAGAAGACCATCCAGAGCATCACCAGCAAGGATATCCAGAAGGCAGCCAAGGCCCTCATCAAGAGCGGCAACCGCGTAAGCATCGTCATGATGCCTCAGGAATAAACTCATTCTCTCAATCTATTCTTTCATCCCATCTCATAGCCCCCGGGCTGTGGGGTGGGTTTTGGCTTAAAAAATAATTAATACACACTGATATGAATTCTATGAAACTTTTTGTAGCCATCGCATTCATGGCTATCAGCAGCAGTTCGTTTGCTCAGAAGGCTTACGACCCCACAGCCGACAAGGCTCTACAGAAGCAGATTGCCGACCAGATCAAGGTGGAGAAGGCTCGCCTCAACCTGCTCAAGACACACCTCAAGACCGACAAGGACAACATCACCATCCAGAATCAGGTGAACGATTGTAACGCCGTGATCCGTCAGCTGGGTGAGAACGAGAAGACTGTCAAGGACGCCATCAAGACCCAGGGCGACTGCGCCAAGCAGATAGAGAACTACAACAAGCTGGCTGAGAAGGCTGCCAAGGCTAAGGACGAGGCCCTCAAGGCCAACGAGAAGGCTGAGGAGGCTATCCGCAAGGCCGAGGAGATGCGCCAGAAGGCTGCCAACAAGGCAGAGCAGGCCAAGGCTGATGCTGACAACATGAAGTTCAAGCACGACAACGCACAGCAGACTGCCGCCGAGACCAAGGCTAAGGTCAACGAAATCCGCGAGTCGCTCAAGAAGTAAGCCACACACAGGCTCCATATACAGCAATCCCCCGCTTGCACCTCATACGAGGCACAGGCGGGGGATTGTACTTAGCTATCTATAAGTGGCGGCTTACTCGGCTCTGTTGGCACGCTTGCGCTCCAGATGGTCGAGGATGACCTTGCGCATACGCATGCTCTTGGGGGTCACCTCTACGTACTCGTCGGCCTTGATATACTCGAGAGCCTCCTCGAGCGAGAAGATGACGGGAGGAATGATGCGGGCCTTCTCGTCTGTACCGCTGGCACGCACATTGGTGAGCTGCTTGGCCTTGCAGACATTGATGACGAGGTCGTTGTCGTGTACGTGCTCGCCCACCACCTGTCCGGCATAGACCTGGTCCTGAGGATTGATGAAGAACTTGCCTCTGTCCTGCAGGTGGTCGATGGCATAGGCATAGGCATTGCCGCTCTCGAGGGCTATCATCGAACCGTTGACACGGCGGGTGATCTCTCCCTTGAAGGGCTGATACTCCTTGAAGCGGTGTGCGATGATAGCCTCACCCTGGCTGGCAGTCAACATGTTGGTGCGCAGACCGATGATGCCGCGCGAGGGGATGTTGAACTCAATATTGACGCGCTCGCCCTGGGTCTCCATGCTAGTCATCTCACCCTTGCGGCGAGTCACCATGTCAATCATCTTGCTGGCAAACTCCTCGGGCACATTGATGGTCATCTCCTCGATGGGCTCGTGCTTCACGCCGTCTATCTCCTTGTAGATCACCTGGGGCTGACCCACCTGCAGCTCGTAGCCCTCGCGACGCATGGTCTCGATGAGCACCGAGAGGTGGAGCACACCGCGTCCGCTGACGATCCATCTGTCGGTGTATCCCTCCATAAACTCGACACGCAGGGCGAGGTTCTTCTCCAGCTCCTTGTTGAGACGGTCGTTGATGTGACGGCTGGTGCAGAACTTGCCCTCCTTGCCAAAGAAGGGTGAGTCGTTGATGGTGAAGAGCATCGACATGGTGGGCTCGTCGATGCTGATGGTGGGCAGGGGCTCGGGATTCTCCCAGTCGCAGATGGTGTCGCCAATCTCAAAGTTGTCGAGACCCACGATGGCACAGATGTCACCGCTGTAGACCTCGCCTATCTTGGCGCGTCCCATACCGGTGAAAGTGTGTATCTCCTTGATCTTGGTCTTCTCGAGCGAACCATCGCGATGAGCGATGGTGATGTTCATGCCCTCCTTGAGCGTACCTCTGTGCACACGTCCCACGGCGATACGTCCGGTGTAGTTGGAGTAGTCGAGCGAGGTGATGAGCATCTGGGGTGTACCCTCGAGCTGCTGTGGAGCGGGGATGTGCTCGAGGATAGCGTCGAGCAGATAGGTGATATCCTCGGTGGGCTGCTGCCAGTCCTCACCCATCCAGTTGTTTTTGGCAGATCCGTAGATGACGGGGAAGTCGAGCTGCTCCTCGGTGGCATCGAGGTCGCACATGAGGTCGAATACCATCTCATATACCTCCTCGGGGCGGCAGTTGGGCTTGTCCACCTTGTTGACCACCACTACAGGCTTGAGACCAATCTCGAGCGCCTTCTGCAGCACGAAACGTGTCTGAGGCATGGGGCCCTCGAAGGCATCTACCAGGAGGAGGCAACCGTCGGCCATATTGAGCACGCGCTCCACCTCACCACCGAAGTCGGAGTGGCCCGGAGTGTCGATGATGTTGATCTTCGTATCCTTGTAATTGATGGACACGTTCTTCGAAAGGATGGTGATACCGCGCTCGCGCTCCAATTCGTTGTTGTCGAGCATAAGTTCGCCCGTCTGCTGGTTCTCACGGAAGAGATTGCCGGCCAGCAGCATCTTGTCCACCAGGGTGGTCTTACCATGGTCTACGTGGGCAATAATTGCAATATTACGGATGTTCTGCATATAACAAATCTTACTGCATCATAGATGCATACCTTAAATTTTAGCTGCAAAGATAAGGTATTTTCACAGAAAAACAGTCATCCGAGAGCCACAAACCGCATACTTATTGACATAGGGCAAGGCATGGGCCCCGATTACGACAAAGGCCCGAGCGAACTCGGGCCTTTCGGTGTCTGTGTGCCGCGTGGGCTATTCTGCAGTATTGGGGGCTTCGGCGGCCACCTCTTCCTTCTTCTTGGCCAGGTATTCGGGCAGTGCCATACCGGCCTGGTCGAAGAGGTCGCTCAGGGGGGGCACACTCTTCATCAGGCCGCTGAGGAAGCCGGCTGTGGAGGTCTGGCCATTGGCCGTTCCGGCACCACCATCCCAGACGGTGACCTTGTCGATGTTGATACCCTTGATTGCCTCGACCTGTGTCTTGACCAGTTCGGGCAACTTCTCGAGCAGCAACAGGGTGTAGGCCTTGGTGGCATCGCCTCCAGCGGCCTGTATCATCTTGTCGTAACCCTCGGCCTGCTTGGTCAGTATCTGGTAGAGACCCTTGGCCTCGGCCTCCATCTTAGCAAAGATGGCATCGGCCTCACCCTTGGCATTCACACGCTTCTGCTCTGCCTCAGCCTCGGCAGCCAGCACGAGGCGGCGCTTCTCTATCTCCTGTGCCACGATGACGTTGGCTGTCTGGGTGCTGCGCTCACGGTCGGCGCGTGCCGACTCTGCCTTCTGCTCAGCGGCGTAGGCCTCCTCGAGGGCCTGTGCCTGTGCCACCTTCTCGGCAGCGGTAGCCTTGCGCTGTGCCTCGGCCTCCTTCTCGCGGCGAGTGGCATCACTGTTGGCAATGGCTATCTTGGCCTCATTCTCACCGGCCACGGCCTGTGCATTGGCCTCAGCGGTGCGCACACGGGTCTCGCGCACAGCCTCTGCCTTACCGATCTCACCGATCTTCTCCTGTTCGGCCACACGCACCTTGGCCTCGTTGATAGCCTTGGCAGCAGCCTCCTGACCGAGGGCCTCGATGTAGCCGCTCTCGTCTTTGATGTCGGTCACATTGACGTTGATGAGGCGCAGACCGATCTTCTTGAGTTCCACCTCCACATTGGCCGAGATGGCCTCGAGGAATTTGTCACGGTCGGAGTTGAGCTCCTCGATGCTCATCGTAGCGATGACGAGGCGCAGCTGTCCGAAGAGGATATCGCGGGCCAGTTCCTGTATCTGCTGTGCCGTCTGTCCGAGCAGTCGTTCGGCGGCAGCCAGCATGCTGTCGGGCTCGGTGGAGATACCCACAGTGAATCGGCAGGGCACGTCGACGCGGATATTCTGACGCGACAGGGCGTTGGTCAGATTGGCATCGATGCTGATGGGCGTGAGCGAGAGGTAGGCATAGTCCTCGATGATGGGCCACACGAAGGCACCACCGCCATGGATACACTTGGCACTCTTGTTGGAGCCCTTGTTGCCATAAATAACGAGAATCTTGTCGGAAGGACAACGGCGATAACGGTTGATGATCGCCATCATGAGCAGCACAAACACGACGGCTGCCACGATAATGAGATAAGCAGGTTGTAACATGTTGTTTGAGGTTTTGAGGTTTTAGGGTTTGAGGTTATTAGGTTTTAAGGTTTAGAGGATTGAGGTTTAACAACGGAACAAACAGAAAATTTAGTTCCGTTCTTTCCGTTGTTAAAGACCACCCCACGCAGTCTAAATTTTCGCTACCAATAGCGTACGTCCGTCCACGAGATCCGTCACGCGCACCTTGGTGCCGCTGGCCAGTTGCGGACCATCGGTGAGGGCATCGAGCTCGTGCACCGACCCGTGGATGCTGATCTGCACCTTGCCCGTGCCGCTGCGCTCTGCAGGTATGCGCAGGTAGACATCGCAGGCCAGGCCCACACACTGGCGGTACTCAAAGTTGCCATGCTTCTCGAGGCGCATCAGCTGACGATAGAGCATCACAAAGACGGCCACGAAGAGCACGCCCACGAGCATGGCCACGAGGAAGAGCACGAAGGGATGACTGATGGTCGTATAGAAGCACACGCCGCCCCAGCCCACTCCGAGCAGGAAATTGACCACATTGCGCACCGTGAAGAGCTGGATGGCACCGCCGGTGTCCATCGTGTCGCCGTGGGCATCTGTCGCCATGTCGCCGCCCATGTCTGCACCGTCCATACCGCCGAAGTCGGCATCGCCACCATGGGCATCGCCCAGGCCCACAAAGGTGAGCACCATCTGGATGGCAAACACGATGGAGGTGAAAATAGCTATGCTCCAGTATATCTGCAGCACTGAGTCGAGCTGATTGTACCAATTGAGTAATGCTTCCATAATCGTTTGTGCATTTAAGGTTTCTACTTGTTAGAAGCAAAGATATACGAAAATATTACACCGTCCAAGGATTTTCATCATTTTTATCCTTATAATAGACCATCCCCCCCTGTACTCCCCGCCAGATCGGCCCGGCTGCATACCCTCCCGACTGCGGTCACAGAGCCCCCGATATGTCATGATATTTCCGCTACACCCTTCCTCCGTATTGACTTCGGGTTAAGTTCGGATTGAGTTCGGATTGCCCTTTAGGTGAATTCGCGGGTGTTTATAAGGATTTAAGACAACAATATACAATTTGCCCGTCAGGGCAATACACCGAGCGAAAGTGAGGTTCGTAACCCCGTACACCGCAGCAAAGCGGAGGTGTGCGGGGTGAGGGAATATGCCCATAATCGGTAGTATAACCGACCGAGTTGCGCAGCAAGCTCGGCAACACATAGCGAAGAACTGCGACGGGCGATGCCTCCTCGTTTACTCATCGCTCGCTACGCTCGCTGCGCCGGTCTCCAGCCAGGGTGCTACAGCCACAGAGCGCATCCCCGTTCTTGCCCCCAATACCTTCACCGACAGGCATAGGAGCTTCATAGGACCTTCATAGGAGGTCCGCCGCCCCCACCACGAGTATTCCCCACCACCGTCCACGTCCACGCGGGAGGCACCCTGCAGAAGGGGAATCAAAAAAAAGACTAATATATAAGGTGGGGAATAAGAAAAAATCATATCTTTGCACCCGCAAAACAAAAAACACTAAGATAATGACACCAAACCTCGTTATTGTAGAGAGCCCCGCCAAGGCCAAGACCATCGAGAAATTCCTCGGCTCGGACTACAAGGTGCTCTCAAGCTACGGACACATCCGCGACCTGAAGAAAAAGAACTTCAGCATCGATACTGAGACGTTCACCCCACAATACGAAGTGCCCGAGGACAAGCAGAAACTCGTGGGCGAACTCAAGAAGATGGCCAAGGAGGCACAGACCGTGTGGCTCGCATCCGATGAGGACCGCGAGGGAGAAGCCATCAGCTGGCATCTCTTCGAGGTGCTACAGCTCAAGCCCGAGAACACACGACGCATCGTCTTCCACGAAATCACCAAGACTGCCATTCTCGACGCCATCAAGCACCCACGCAATATAGACCTCAACCTTGTCAACGCACAGCAGGCTCGCCGAGCCCTCGACCGCATCGTGGGCTTCAAGCTCAGCCCAGTGCTCTGGCGCAAGGTCAAGCCCGCACTGAGCGCAGGTCGCGTGCAGAGCGTGGCCGTACGCCTCATCGTGGAGCGTGAGCGCGAGGTCAACGCCTTCCAGGGCGGCGACTACTACCGCGTCACAGCCGTCTTCACCGACCCCACAAGCGGACAGGAGGTCAATGCCGAACTCAATCAGCGCTTTGCCACCAAGGACGAGGCAGACCACTTCCTGGAGCAGTGCAAGGACGCCCGATTCACCATCTCCGACATCGAGACCAAGCCACAGAAGCGCATGCCTGCACCACCATTCACCACCAGCACACTGCAGCAGGACGCTGCACACAAACTGGGATTCTCCGTGGCACAGACCATGTCGCTCGCACAGCGACTCTACGAGAGCGGACGCATCACCTACATGCGTACCGATAGCGTCAACCTCTCGCAGCTCTGCCTCGGCACCAGCAAGGAGTACATCAAGCAGAACATGGGCGAGCAGTACATACACACGCGCCAGTACCATACCAATGCCAAGGGCGCACAGGAGGCTCACGAGGCCATCCGCCCCACCTACATGGACTGCACCGAGATAGAGGGCACACAGCAGGAGCGACGACTCTACGACCTCATTTGGAAGCGCACCATAGCCAGCCAGATGACAGAGGCCGAAATCGAGAAGACCACCGTCAGCATCAAGGTCAGCGGACAGAACTACCAGTTTGTAGCCACAGGCGAGGTCATCAAGTTCGACGGTTTCCTCCGCGTATACAACGAGGTCAACGACGACGAGACCACCACCGAGGACACCAGCGGTCTGCTCCCCCCACTCAGCGTGGGCGGACAGCTTGAGCGCAAGGAGATCGTCTCCACACAGCGATTCACACAGCGACCCGTGCGCTACAATGAGGCCAGTCTCGTGCACAAGCTCGAGGAACTCGGCATCGGACGCCCCTCTACCTATGCCACCACCATCACCACCATACAGCAGCGCGAATACGTGCTCAAGGGCAACAAGGACGGAGAGGTCACACCATTCTCCATCTCCGTGCTCAAGGGCGACATCATACGCCACACACAACGCAACATCACACTCGGAGCCGAGCGTGGCAAACTGCTGCCCACCGACACCGGCATCGTGGTCAACGACTTCCTCCTGGCCAACTTCCCCGAAATCCTCGACTACAACTTCACGGCCGAGGTCGAGAAGGAATTTGACGACATCGCCGACGGCAACAAGGAGTGGACAGGCATGATACGCAAGTTCTACCAGGACTTCGACCCACTCGTGGAGAAGGCCTCCAACATGAAGACAGAGCACCGTGTGGGTGAGCGCGTCCTGGGCAAGGACCCCGTGAGCGGACTCGAGGTGACCGTCAAGATTGGCCGCTTCGGACCCGTCGTGCAGATAGGCAGCGCCGACGACGACAAGAAACCCCGATTCTCGCAGCTCAAGGAGAAGCAGAGCCTCGAGACCATCACACTCGAGGAGGCTCTCGAACTCTTCAAGCTGCCCCGCACACTGGGCATGTATGACAACGGCGTGGTCAACGTAGGCTCCGGCCGATTCGGACCCTACATCCACCACAACGGCAAGTATGTCTCCATACCCAAGGAGATGGACCCCCTCACCATCGACCTCAACGAGGCCGTAGGCCTCATCATCAAGCAGCGACAGGCTGAGGCAGAGCGCCACCTCAAGAAGTTTGACGAGCAGCCCGACCTCGAGGTCATCAACGGCCGATACGGTCCATACCTGGCCTACAAGGGCAACAACTACCGCCTGCCCAAGAACCTCCACGAGCGAGCAGCACAGCTCACACTCGAGGAGTGTATGCAAATCATCGAGGCACAGGGCGAAAAGGCTGAGAAGACACCTGCCAAGGGCAGAAGAAAATACACCAAGAAGTAGATTTCTTTTGAGGTCGTAGGTTTTAGGTCGCTTCGCTCTTGAGGTTGTAGGCCCCATGCGCAGCCCCTAAAACCTAAAACAAAAAACCTAAAACCTAAAAAAATGATACGCATCATCCTGGTAGGCTACATGGGAGCCGGCAAGACCACCGTGGGCCGTCAGCTGGCCAAAGCACTCAACGTGTCATTCTACGACCTCGACTGGTATGTGGAGGAGCGCTACCACAAGCGCATACCGCAGATATTCGCCGAGATGGGCGAGGAGGGATTCCGCGAACTGGAGCAGCGCATGCTCCACGAGGTGGCCGAGTTTGAAAACGTGGTGGTCAGCTGCGGAGGCGGCACACCCTGCTTCTTCGACAACATGGACTACATGAACCAGCAGGCCGAAACCGTCTACCTCAAGGCTCGCCCCGACGTGCTGGCCAAGCACCTCAAGATGGGACGCACCGTCAGACCACTCATACAGGGCAAAAGCCACGACGAACTGGAGGACTACATCAAGGAGATGCTCCTCACGCGCGAACCATACTACAAAAAGGCCAAGCACATCGTCGACGTCAGCCTCATGGACAACTACGAGAAGATTGCCATCACCGTCGATCTCCTGCGCAAGGAGCTCGGTGTTTAAAAAGCCTATCGCCCAATCAGACTAATCAGCCCAATTAGACTAATCAGCCCAATTAGGCCAATTAGACCAAAAACCTAAACTTTCAACCGATAATGAAGAAATGGAGAATTGAGGATTCCGAAGAGCTCTACAACATCAAGGGATGGGGAGTCAACTACTTCGGCATCAACGACAAGGGGCACGTCTACGTCACCCCCAAGAAGAGCAGCGTGCAGGTGGACCTGCAGGAGGTAGTGGAGCATCTGTCCACCCGCCACGTCACAGCACCCATGCTGATCCGTTTCCCCGACATACTCGACAACCGTATCGAGAAGACCGACGAGTGCTTCCGCAAGGCGGCCAAGGAATACAGCTATCAGGCTGAGCACTTCATCATCTTCCCCATCAAGGTCAACCAGATGAGACCCGTGGTGGAGGAAATCATCAGCCACGGCAAGCGCTACAACCTCGGACTCGAGGCAGGCTCAAAGCCCGAACTGCACGCCGTGCTCGCCACCAACATGGACTCCGACAGCCTCATCATCTGTAATGGACACAAGGACCAAAACTTCATCGAACTGGCCCTCCTGGCACAGAAGATGGGCAAGCGCGTATTCCTCGTGGTCGAGAAACTGCCCGAACTCGAAATCATAGCCCACACCGCTGAGAAACTGGGCGTGCGACCCAACATCGGTATCCGTATCAAGCTCGCATCCAGCGGAGCAGGCAAGTGGAGCGAGAGCGGCGGCGACGCCAGCAAGTTCGGCCTCAACTCGTCCGAATTGCTCTACGCCCTGCAGAAACTCGACGAGATGCAGATGGGCGACTGCCTCAAGCTCATCCACTTCCATATCGGCAGCCAGATCACCAAGATACGCCACATCAGCACCGCACTCCGAGAGGCAGCACAATTCTACGTGCAGCTCCATGCCATGGGCTACCCCGTGCAGTTTGTCGACTGCGGTGGCGGACTCGGCGTAGACTACGACGGCACACGCTCGAGCAACAGCGAGAGCAGCGTCAACTACAGCATACAGGAGTACGTCAACGACTGTGTCTACACCTTCGTGGAGGCAGCCAACAAGAGCAACATCCCCCACCCCAACATCATCACCGAGGGTGGACGCTCGCTCACCGCACACCACAGCGTGCTCATCCTCGACGTGCTCGAGAGCGCCAGCTACCCACAGATGCCCGAAGACTTCCAACCCAGCGAGGAGGACCACAAGCTCGTGCACGACCTCACAGAGATATGGGACAAACTCTCGAGCCGCTCCATGCTCGAGGACTGGCACGACGCAGAGGACATACGCGAGGAGGCACTCGACCTCTTCCGACACGGCATCATCGACCTCAAGACACGCGCACAGATAGAGTCACTCTATTGGGCCATCAGCCACGAGGTGGCCGAACTGGCACACCATCAGAAGCACGTGCCCGACGAACTGCGCAAACTCGACAAGCAGATGGCCGACAAGTACTTCTGCAACTTCTCCCTCTTCCAGAGTATGCCCGACTCATGGGGTATCGACCAGCTCTTCCCCATCATGCCCATCAGCCGACTCAACGAGTGCCCCACACGCTCAGCACAGCTGCAGGACATCACATGCGACTCTGACGGCAAAATCACTGCCTACGTCAATGGTGGACAGCAGACCAGCTACATACCCCTCCACCCCATCAAGCAGGGAGAGCACTACTACATAGGCGTATTCCTCGTAGGTGCCTACCAGGAGATTCTGGGCAACATGCACAACCTCTTCGGCGACACCAATGCCGTACACATCTCCGTGGACGACAAGGAGTACAACATCGACCAGTTTATCGACGGCGAGACCGTGGCCGATGTGCTCGAGTACGTACAGTACGACCCCAAGAAACTCGTACGCCGCCTCGAGATATGGGTGAGCCGCGCCATCAAGGACGGCAAGATCACAGCCTCAGAGGGCAAAGAGTTCATCAGCAACTACCGTGCCGGACTCTACGGATACACCTATCTCGAGTAAGTAAAAAGAGAAAAGCATGCTACCGCAAAAGTTTTTTTGCTTATCAGAAAAACGTTAGTATATTAAAAATCAACAGATTGAAGCCCCCTCCCTTCAGGGAGGGCGGGAGAGAGTCTAAAAAAAATGACGGATGACTGTAACCTTTCTACAGTTCATCCGTCTTCCTTATAGAGTGATGAAAGAAATCAGCTTCAAAGACGACATACTCCCACTGAAAGACAAGCTCTTCAGACTGGCGCTGCGCATCACACTCGACCGCGCAGAAGCCGAAGACGTCGTACAAGACACACTGATTCGCGTGTGGCACAAACGAGACGAATGGAGCAACATCGACTCCATAGAGGCATACAGCATGACCATCTGCCGCAACCTCAGCCTCGACCGCACCAGCAAGGCAGCCCGAAGCAACCTCACCATCGATGAGGAGCGAGACCAGCCACCCACACACACCACTCCATACGAGGAACTGGCCACCAAGCAGAGACTACAACTCGTGCAGCAACTCATCGACCGGCTACCCGAAGTGCAGCGCAGCATCATGCTACTGCGCGACGTAGAGGGCAAATCTTACCGAGAGATAGCCACCATCCTCAACCTCAGCGAAGAGCAAGTCAAAGTCTACCTCTTCAGAGCCAGACAGCGCATCAAACTGCAATTCGCCAAAATAGAAGAATTCGACTCAACTAATACATAGACGAACGTGGACTACAAATACATCGAACAACTGCTGGAGCGCTACTGGAAGTGCGAAACCTCGCTCGAGGAAGAAGCCATCCTACGCTCATTCTTCGCACAGAAGGATGTGCCAGTAAGCCTGCTGCCCTACCGCGACCTCTTCTGTCAGGAGCAGAAGATGGGCGAGGACCATCTCGGCAGCGATTTCGATGAGCGCATCCTCGCTATGGTCGGACAGGAGGAGCCACGCACACCCAAGGTGCGCACCATCACACTCTCAAGCCGACTGCGTCCACTCTTCAAGGCCGCAGCCAGCCTCGCCATACTGCTCACATTCAGCATGGCCATACAGCAGGCTATGGATCAGAACGCACCATCCCAGCCCACAGACATCCCTCACACCGAGGTGGCCACAGGAGCCGAGACTGCACACACCGATCCCAGCTCAGAGATCGACACCACCAAGACAGCCATCACATCAGACTGCCGCCAGGTGGAGATACTCGAGGAACAGGCCAACAACTAACGACTCATTTTTTAATGCTTTTACTATAAAACAACCAAGTTAGTGCTTATAGAACAAAACTGTTGAAGCTGTGAAGCTTTGCTTTTTTCTCTCAATTCTATTAAAACAATTACTAACGACAAGAAGGGTGGCCGCGAGGCCACCCTTCTTGTTTCTGGTCCGTAGCGCTATGCCGGTTCAGGCATCAGGGACAGACGGGAACTCACCAGATAAATCTCACCAGATAAATCTCAGGGGTAAATTATGGTTTATCTTTTATTGCTGTCCGGTAAAACTTTTGCACGGAAAAAATTAGGGCCGACACTTCTCACGAGGTATCAACCCTTTTGGTTATCTTTGGATAAGATAGGCTGCACCTCAGCAATGCCAAAGAAAAGCCTCCAGCTTTTCTTTGCCCATTGCATTCGGTTTGCACTATCTTTGTTTTTGAGTTATTGGTGTCCGGGAAAAATTATAGGTTAACATATAACTCGCTGGTAATAATAA